>NZ_JBEZWL010000012.1:0-104117 GCF_040648015.1 Streptomyces sp. NPDC029216
ATGAGACTGACGGGAAAGCCCCAACCCTTCTCTGAGGCCGCCCCACCGGAACCCGGAGCGGCCCCGGGCCGGGGCGGCGGCGGGGCCGGGCGGGCGGAGGCGGCCGGGCTCCTGGCGGGCCGCTGCGCGGGGGAGGCGAGGACGTCGGTGAGGGGTACGTCCTGGACGAAGTACGTACGCCCGCGCGCCCCCTGCCCGGCCGGCGGCTCGGCGGCGGCCTGCGGGGCGGCCGGACGCGGCGCCGCGGCGAGCCTCCTGGCGCGCAGGCGCAGCACGATGACGCCGGCGACCCCGGCCAGGCACAGGGCGTACGAGGCCGTCACCCAGGCATCGGCGGCGCGGCCGGCCTTCAGCCCGTGCACCAGCGAGGCCCCCCACGCCGGGTAGGCGCCGATGTGCAGCGCCCGCCACCACGCGGAGCGGTTCTTGACGGCGAACACACTACGCACGGCCCCGGAGACCGCGACGGAGACGAAGAGATATCCGGCCAGGGTGCCGAGGCCGATCAGGACGGGCCGGTCCGCGTCGGCGAACGGCAGGAACGCGCCCGCCGCGGTGGTGTGCCCCTGGGCCACCTTGACCCAGATGTGCAGGGCGAGGAAGCCCAGCCCGGCCACGGCCAGGCCGCGGTGCACCCCTTGGGCCAGCAGCCGGTGGCCGGAGCCGAGGACCGCCCGGTCGGTGGCCGCCAGGCCCCACAGGACGGTGGCGGTGAGGCTGACGAGCGAGAGCACGCCCACCCCGAAGTCGAGGAACTCCCACAGGTGGGACAGGGCCCCCGCGCGGACCGCCGCGAGGAGCGAGACGAGGGCGGCGCCGGCGGCGGCGCAGAGCGCGCCGGGGCGCAGCCTGCCGGAGGCGGGCAGGAGCGAGGGCCGCCGGACGGCCCGCCGTCCCGCGGCCGGGGCCGCCGCCGCATGGCGGCTCCGGCGGCGCGACCGGTGGGAACGGGGTATGTGCGGCTGGGGCAGGGGCATCCAGTTCTCCTGTGCACCTGGGCTCCGAGCACAGTCCACCTGGCGCTCGGCACCCGGGGGTCGTGGTGATGACGGCCGGCAGCGCTGTGGAATTCCCGCGCCGGCCGAAGGGGCTCGGGGTCGGAGTGCAGCAGCATCGTGGAGCTGCGCAGCATCTCCACAGGATTTATCGAAACGTGATAATTTCTCGCCGCCCGTCTCCGGCGCATCGAACAACGCCGGAAGATTCCCCTCCAGTGGAGGTCGTGACAGGCCGCCGCACCGCGCGCCATCCATGCGTCCCCGGGGGCAAAATCAAGGCAAACCCGAGGGGAGCAAAAGTGGCCGGATCCCTCCAGAAGGGCGCGTGGGGGCTGCAACTCTCTTGACAGGAAGGGTTGTTGGCGAGGCAGACAACCCTGACGGGCTTGTCGCTCCTCCACCGGACAGGCCTCATCCCGGCAAGAACGAGGAAACGATGTGCGAACTTCTGAACCGCATCTGGTCCCGCCCGCGAGGAGAGTGGACGCGTGTCGTGCGCAGGGAACTCCCCGCGCTGGCCGCGGAGATAGTGGAGGAGCTTGTGCAGGGAATTCCCGGATTTTCCACACTTGTCGACGGTCTTGACGCCATCGACGACGATCTGATCCGGCAGCGGGTGGAAGAGGCCCTCCTCACCGCCCTCGGCTACCGCGACGAAACCCACCGCGACGAGGGCGCGGACGAGGGCGCGGACGAGGAGGCGGACGTCCTCGACGTCCGGCACGACGGCCGCCAGGAGGACCCCCGGGACGGCGCCCGCGAGGCGGTGCGCGGCCACGGCCACGGACACGGACACGGCCACGGCCCCGGCCACGGCCCCGGACACGACCAGCCGAGCGCCCACGCCCCCGCCCACCCCCACGCGATCCGCCCCGAGGCCGCCGCCACCGCGCCCGACCGGGTCCGCCAGGAACTGTTCAGGGCCCTCACCGACGACCGGGCCGCCTCCCAGAACTCCCTCGACGACCTCGCCCGCGCCGCCGGCTGGCCGCTCCCCGCCGCCGTCCGGGCCATCGCGCTCGCCACCCCCGGCGAGGCCCAGCAACTGGCGGCCGTCCTCGACGACTCCCTCGCCGGCATGTTCGCCGGCCGCCCCTGCCTGCTGCTCCCGAGCTCCGACCCGGACGCCCGCGCGGCCCTGGAACCCCCGCTGCGCGGCCGCGTCGCCGCCGTCGGCCACGCCGTCCCCCTCCGCGACACCGCCTCCTCCCTCCGCTGGGCCCTGCGGCTGCTCACCCTCGCCCCCGCCCGCGGCGGCATCGACGCCCGGGCCGTCTTCGTGGACGACCACCTCTCCACCCTCCTGCTGCTCCAGGACGAGCCCCTGGCCCACGCCCTGGCCGCCCGCTGGCTGCGCCCCCTCGCCGATCTGACCCCCCGCCAGAGCGAGCGGCTGGAGGTGACCCTGCTCGCCTGGCTGGAGGGCGGCGGCGCCCCCGAGGCGGCCAAGGCCCTCAACGTGCACCCGCAGACCGTCCGTTACCGGATGCGCCAGCTGGAGAAGCTCTTCGGGCCCGGGCTGCGCGACCCCCGCACCCGCTTCGAACTGGAGATGGCCCTGCGCAGCCGCCGGCTGATGGCCCAGGTGCGCCGCCAGCACTCCCGGGTGGGCCGCAGGGCCGCCCGGGTGGTCACCGCCGACTTCACCCCCCTGGTCGTCGGACGCATGGCCCGCGTCAACGGCCTGTGACCCGGGGCCGAACGGCCCGCACCACGCGGCCGGCCCGGAGCCGAGGGGCTCCGGGCCGGCCGTACGTGCACTCCGCGGGGGTCAGCGGCAGGACCGCCCGCCGTTGACGCAGCCCACCGCCCTGGCCATCAGCCCGTCCGACATCACGTTGATGAAGTCGCCGTGGTCGGTCACCGGCTTGTGCAACTGCTCGGGGAAGCTGTCCACCGCGAACCGCGCCCCGGGCGCGACCCCGTACGTGATCCGCTCGATCAGCTGCGGAATGGCCGTGAAACCCTTCTTGCAGCGGCCGGACTTGTCGGGGAAGGCCACGTGCGTGCGGTGGTTGGCGCTGTCGGTGTTGCGGCCGTCCCAGCAGCTCTGGAACGTGAAGGTGCGCACCACGTCACTGCCCTTGGGGCAGACCGGGTACTTGTCCTTCAGCTGCCGGTCCTCGAACCCGGTGCAGCTCCAGGAGGCGTTGGCGTTGGCGGTGCCGTTGCTGAAGGCCTTCGCGTCGCCCGTGATGATCCGCAGGAAGCGGGGCATCGCCTTCACCGGGCCCACCGGGCTGCCCTTGAAGGTGAGGGAGACCTGCTTGGGCTTCAGGATCGTGCCCACGTTCGCGTCCTGCCCGCCGCCCGGGGCCTTCGCGTCGCGCTCCGCCCTGCCGTCGCGCAGCCGCAGCACCGGCCAGTAGTAGGTGGACTGGTCGCCGTTGGCGCAGGTGGTACCGGAGGCGGCGAGGCTGTTGTTGGTGGAGAAGGCGTCGGTGGTCTTGTTCCCCACGTAGTCGTGCATGTGGTGCGCGCCGTTGGAGACGCCCGGCGCGACGATCACGTTGTCCGGGTTGAAGTGCCCGTTCTCGTTGCGCCCGCACTCCGAGGTGAAGGAGCCCTTCGACGCCGCCGCCGAGGGCGCGGGGGCCTTCACGTTGGGCCGTACCTTCGTGATGTCGACGAAGTCGCTCTTCGCCGGCCCGCCCTTCTGCCCGATGCTCCGGGCGCCGTCGGCGGCGGACGCGGGCTGGGCACCGGCGGCCGGGTCGTCCTGCGCGGGCGCCTCCTTCATCGAGCATCCGCTCAGCGCCTCCAGCCCCTGCGGCCGCCCCGCCGAGCGGCCTATCGCGTCGGACACCCGCGAGATGGTCGTTCCGCGCTGGTCGCGCAGCCGGCCCAGCAGGGCGTCCTGCTGCGTCCGGCCCTTGACCTGCCCCGCGGCGAGCTGCCGGTAGGCGTCCGCCACCTGGACGTCCAGCTGGGCGAGGTTCTCGTCCACCTCCGCCCTGGCCTGGTCGGGGACGGCCGTGAGCTTGTCGCCCACGTCCGGGCAGTCGATGGTGGCCGCCACCTGCCCGGTGCGGGAGGCGTCCTGGCCGGCGTTCGCGTTCCCGGCGACGATCGCCACCCCGCCGCCGCCCAGCACCAGGGTGCTGACCACGACCAGGAGCTTCTTCGACAACCGGGGGCGCCTGTGGCCCTGCTGACTCATACGATCACTTCACTTCGTCGGTCGGACATCGGTGGGGGCGAGGCCCCCTTGGGGACGGGCCGGGGCGGGGGAGGCGGGCGCGGGGCCCGCGTCGGAGAGGGAGTCGAAGTCGACGAGGCCGCTCTCCTCCAGGACCGTGATGTGGTCCAGGACGGTCGTGTTGGCCGAGGTCGCCAGGGAGCGGACCATGGAGTTGCGGGTCTGCGCCCGTACCTGTGCCAGCAGGGCGAACACCTTGCCGTGCGCCCGGCGCAGCAGCTGGACGAACAGCCGCTCGTACTCGGGACCCTGAGCCGCCGCCAGCTGGTCGAGCCAGGCCTGCTGCTGCGCGGACGGCCGGTCGGGCAGGTCCATGCCGAGGGCCTGGCCGACCTGGAGCACCTGCCGGTCGAGCTCGGTGTGGCCCTCCACCAGGTGCTGCCCGGCGGTGCGCACCGCCGGGCGGGTCCCGCGCTGCTGGGCCTGCCGCCCGGCGGGCAGCTCCCACAGCCCGGCGAGCCGCACCTTGCGGACGAAGTCCCGGTCCACGGCGGACAGCGGCCCGTACGCCGTGCTCATGGTCCCGGCGCCGTCGTCCTCGACCCCGGCGGGCAGGGCCGCGGGCCCCGCGGCCGCCGCCGAGGCCCGGTCGCCGAACTTCGACACCGGGATCAGCAGCGCGGCCAGCGTGACCACCAGCGCGGTGAGGACCAGGCCGCTCCCGATCGTGTATCTCGTGGCCACGGACAAGCCGCCGGTGGAACGCCGCCGCAATGACAGCACGCTGCCTCCTCGCTCGGTGGGCTGGGGTGGCACGGGACGCTAGTGCCCGGCGCGCCGCCGTCGCGGAAGGACCATCACCATCGGATAAACATCCGCGCAACTCCCCGAAAGGCTGCTACCTTGCCGCGTTCCGGGGACAACGCAACCGCCCCGGGGCCCGGTCCGTGCGGACCGGGCCCCCGGGGCGGTGGTGGACGAGGAAGAGCCGAAGAGGAGGTCAGGACACGACGGGCGCGTCCTCCCCGGGCGCCTCCAGCCCCTCCAGGCTGTCCATGAACGAGCTGACGGAGAACACCGCGCGGCCGGGGCCGGCCGGCCCGTAGCCGGGCGGGGAGCTCAGCCCGAACTCCTCCAGCGTCGCCCGGTAGGTCTCCAGCAGCCGGATGTGGTACTCCAGCGGGGCGCCCATCGGGTTTGCCTTGCCCAGCGGGGTCGTGGGCTCCGGGCACCAGGTCGTGAAGCGCGGCACGACGCCGTGCGACATGAAGAAGCGCAGCCCCTCGGCGGTCGAGTCGATGGCCTCGCCCACCTTCGTGAACCCGAAGGGCTCGGCCATCTCGATGCCCGCCACGAAGTTGGGGATCACCTGGCGCGGGCCGAACACCTCGGCGGAGTCGAGGATCCTGCGGTGCCACTCGTCACGGCCCACGTACCGCTCCTTGCCCGGGCAGTGGAGCTGGAACAGCCGACGGTCCCACACCTCGAAGTTGGGGTGGTAGATGCGGATGCCGTGGTCGTGGAAGCGCTGCACCGCCTCGCGCGGCAGCGCCTGGGCGACGACCTTGCCGATCCAGCGGCCGGGGAAGCGCTCCTCGATGGCCTGCGCGTACTGCCCGTAGAAATCGGCCTCGTCGCGGCCGCCGACCTGCGAGGTGATGGACCCGCCGGTGAGGGTGTACGCGCGCGAGGTGCCCGCCGTGTCGTACCGGTCGATGATCTCCAGCGCCTCCAGCACCTCCTCGACCGGCTTCACGCCGGTGTAGGGGCGGCCCGCCGCCTTGTGCTGGCGCCAGTTGTGGTTGATGTCGCAGAACTGGCACTCCTCCTTGGCGCCGAAGTACTGGCACACCCGGAAGACGGTCAGGTAGATCAGGTAGCCCCACTGGATGGTCGGCGCGACCTCCATCACCGACTTGCCGTTCGACAGCTTGTGCCGGTAGTACTCCGGCATCGGCGGCAGCCCGACGTCGGAGATCCGTACGCCGTCCAGGTACAGGCCCAGCGTGCCGTCCTCGCCGCCGCGCACCACGTACGGGGAGTCGGGGTTGACCCGAACCGACACCACCGTGCGGCGCAGCCCGTAGGGGCCGCCGGTGAGCACGATCTCCTCGGGCGGCCGGTTGAGGGCGGCGGCGCCCAGCTCCGGCAGGGTGCGGTGGTCGAAGGAGAAGATGAAGTAGGACTTCGGCTTGACGTCGCCGCCGCCCGGCCCGTCGGCGCCGCCGCCGCTGAGCGCGGACTCGTCGAAGGCCATGCCGCCCCGCAGCAGGTCCTCCTTGATCACGGCCTCCCGCGGTACGTGGGGGAACCGCTCCATCAGGCCCTCGACCAGCGCGGTACGGGTCTGGCTTGCCATGTGATCTCCTCGGGCAGACGGATGCCCGTGCGGCCTGTGCGCGCCGGGCACATCCATGGGTCCACGGTATCCGTTCGTTTGAACGGGTTCAGCTCGGGGTGGCGGCCATCTGCGCCCGGTACCGGCCGGGGGTGGTGCCGAACTCCCGCACGAAGGCGTGGGAGAGGGCGTATGGGCTGCCGTAGCCGACCCGGGTGGCGATGGCGGCCAGGGAGTCCGGCGTGTCGCGCAGCCGGGTCGCGGCGAGGGTCAGGCGCCACCAGGTCAGGTACGCCATCGGGGGCCGCCCGACCAGAGGGGTGAACCGGCGCACCAGGGTCGGACGGGAGACGCCCGCCTCGGCGGCCAGGCGGTCGACGCTCCAGGGGGCCGCCGGATCCCCGTGCATCGCCTGGAGGGCGGCCGCCGTCACCGGATCGCCCAGGGCGGCGGACCAGGACCCCGCCGCAGCCCCGGCCACCGACGCGCGGACCATGTAGACGAGGAGGAGGTCGAGCAGGCTGGGCAGGGCGATGGAGGAGCCCGGCCGGCGCGCGTCCACCTCCCCGCTCAACAGGGTGATGGCCGACCGCAGTTCGCCGTGCGCCCCGGCCGGCAGGTGGACCACGCCGGGCAGTTCCGCCAGCAGCGGGTGCACCCGGCTGCGGTCGAGCCGGTACTTGCCGCACAGCAGCTCCACCGCGCCGCGCTCCGGCGGCGCGATGCGGCCCGCCCGCCCCTCGCGGATCCGGTCCAGCGGTACGGCCCGTGCGGCGGCCGCCGCGTCGACGGGGGAGTCGGCGAGCACGTGGCCCGCACCGTGCGGCAGCAGCACCGCGTCCCCCGGTGCGAGGAAGACCGGTTCGCCGCCGTCGGCCAGCAGCCAGCAGCCGCCCGCCAGTACGACGTGGAAACCGGCCCCCTCGTACGGGTCGAGCCGTACGCACCAGGTCCCGCCGACCCGTACCCGGTCCGACGAGGGGCGCCCCAGGCGCACGGCGGAGATCGCGTCGCTCACCACGTCCATGCGCGCAGGGTACCGCCGACACGGAACGCGGGTGAGCCGGACGCGTATTCGCTTGAGCAGAACGAGCATTGGGCCGCTCATCCTGTCTGCCTAGGGTGGTGCACATGACCAACGAGAACACGCAGACCCTCGTCCTGGGGGACGTCGAGATCACCCGCGTCGTCGAGGCCCGGGGCCCCTTCGCCCCCGCCCGCGACCTCGTCCCGCAGTCCGGCGCCGGCCTGTGGAAGGAGAACGAGGACTGGCTGGCGCCGGACCACTGGGAGCCCGACACCGACCGGGCCGTGCTCGTCCTGCAGACCTGGGTCCTGCGCGGCGGCGGCCGTACCGTCCTCGTCGACACCGGCGTGGGCAACGGGCGTGAGCGCCCCGGCTCCCCGCTCTTCCACCGGCGGCAGGGCGACTTCATGGAGAGCCTGGCCGCGGCCGGCGTCCGCCCCGAGGACGTGGACGTCGTCGTCAACACCCACCTCCACGCCGACCACGTCGGCTGGAACACCGTGGACGCCGGCGGGGAGTGGGTCCCGGCGTTCCCCAACGCCCGGTACCTCATCCCGGCCGCCGACGACGCGTACTTCGGGCCGCGCGGCGGCTACGGCGGGGGCGCGCGGGAGATCGACCGCCTGGTCTACGAGGACAGCGTCGCGCCCGTCCACCGCACGGGGCAGGCGGTCCTCTGGGAGGACACCCACCGCATCGACGGCCGGCTCACCCTGGAGGCCGCCCCCGGCCACACCCCCGGCTCCTCGGTGCTCCGACTGGAGTCCGGGACCGACCGGGCGGTCTTCGTCGGAGACCTGCTGCACAGCCCCGTCCAGGTCTTGCAGCCCTCCTGCAACAGCTGCTTCTGCACGGACGCGGCCCAGGCGGCGGACACCCGGCGCCGGATCCTGGGCCGCGCGGCGGACCGTCGGGAATTGGTCATTCCCGCGCACTTCGGCGGAACGGGGGCTTTCGAAGTCCGGGAGGAAGCAGGAGGGTTCGCTATCGGTGGGTGGGCGTCCGGCATCTGACCACCCCGGCCCATTGGTTCAACTCTGTTCCGAATATGCCTGTTTCTGGTGTGGCTATGCTCAAGTCTTGTGTGATCAAACCCCCCTGTCGATCACTCAAGGCACCGTGGGGCGGCCGACAACACCCCCACGCCAGAGCAGGACCGGAGAATCGATGGACAGCAACCTCGTCATGCGTACCCCCGCCGGAAGACGCCGGGCATTCGACGAGACCCAAATCCCGCTTTACTACAGCCGAAAGACGGCCGACATCCTGCACAAATACGGACCCGGCCCCCGGGTCCACTTCCACATGGGGATCTTCGACCCGGGCGCGGCACCGAACACCACGGTCCCCCAGCGGGTCCTCAAGAGCCGCATCGTGGAATCCCAGGAGGCGATAGTCGACCACGCCGCCCGGACCTGGGGCGCCTA
The DNA here is from genome assembly GCF_040648015.1 of Streptomyces sp. NPDC029216. Lineage (NCBI taxonomy): Bacteria > Bacillati > Actinomycetota > Actinomycetes > Kitasatosporales > Streptomycetaceae > Streptomyces > Streptomyces sp. NPDC029216. The sequence goes on from NZ_JBEZWL010000012.1 coordinate 8,930, forward strand.
CGCCAACCCGCCCGCCAGCGTGCTCGACATCGGCTGCGGAGTGGGTGGCGGCTCCCTCTACTGGGCGCAGCAGCACGGGGCGGCGGTCACCGGACTCACGGTGGCCGCCGAACACGTGCCGATCATCGAGGAGTTCGCCCGTCAGGGCGGGGTGGCCGACCGGGTCACCCCGCTCCTCGCGGACGTCCACGACTTCACGCCGAGGCGACGGTACGACGCCGCCTACGCCAACGAGAGCTCCGGCTACATGGACCGCGAGCGGCTCTTCCAGGTCGTGGCCGGAGCGCTGAAGCCGGGAGGCTGGTTCGGCATCCAGGAGCACTTCATCTGCCGGCCGGAGTGGACCGATTTCATCGACGGCTACTACAAGACCCGCCTGGGCACGCTCACCGAGTACATCACCGCCGCCGCGGCCGCCGGCTTCGAACTGGAGCAGTGCGAGGACGTGACCGACCGGGTCGCGGAGTTCTGGGTGCAGTCCATGGCCTGGAACACCTGCGAACTCGACCGGATAGAGAGCGCGGGCCGGCCGTTCGCCTGGACGCGTGAACGGCTCCTGGAGTCCACGATCACCCACGGCAAGCTCTTCCGGATCTGGCGCGACCACGCGATGGAGACCCGGCTGCTGCTGTTCCGTCTGGGCGGGGGCCACTGACCGTGGCACCCGTGCACACCGAGCAGGACCTGCCCTCCCGCATCGGGTGGGAACTCCCGCCGTTCTACTGCCCCTTCGAGCGTGAACTGGTCCACCCGAAGGCAGCCGAGATCGAGGAGCGCTGCGTCGAGTGGATCGACGCCTTCGGCATCTACGCCGACGCCACCGAGCGCGCCTGGGGCCTGGCCACCCGTGCCGCTGACCTCACCAGCCGCACGATTCCGTTCGGCGAGGTGGAGCCGATGGTGCTGTTCGCCGAATGGAACTACTGGGCCTTCGCCGCGGACGACTGGCAGGACGACTCGGGGCCGACCGCGGCCCGCGCGGTGGCGGTGGCCGAACACGGTGCCCGGCTGGCCCGTACCGTCGAGGCGCCGGGGCCGAGCCTGCTGCCTCCAGGTCCGCACACAGCGGCCCTGGAGGACCTGGCGGCCCGTACCCGGGCCATGCTCCGGCCCGGGCAGCTGCGCCGCTTCACCGAAGGCATCCGCGAGTGGGTCCTCGGTGCGACCTGGCAGAACGCCAACGCCGAGCGGGGCCTCATGCCGTCCTTGGAGGGTCTCGCCGCCGCGAGGATCTGCAGCAGCGGCACTCGGTTCCTGCTCACCTGGTGCGACGTGGCGAACGGCATCTACCTGCCGAGTGACGTCATGTATTCGGCACCCGTACAGGCCCTGACCGACGCGGCCGGCTTCATCGTCAGCTGCGACAACGACGTGTTCTCGTACAACAAGGAAGACCACCACGTGCCGTGGGAGCAGAACGTGGTCAACGTCCTGGCCCACCAGCACGGTTGTACGCCCGCCGAGGCGCTGCCCATGGCGTTCGCGCTGCGGGACCGCACCATGAGCCTGTTCGTGCGGCTGCGCGACCGGCTGGCCGGGGACGGAGACGAACAGCTCCGGCGGTACCTACTCTCCGTGGAACAGTGGATCGCGGGCAACATCGGGTACCACAACACGGCACCGCGCTACACCAGCCCGCGCAACCGCAACACCCTCCCCGTGGAGGGTGCGTCGTACGACATCACGTACGCGGACGTCCCCAGCGATCCGGGCGCCGAGCCGCTGCCGGTACCGGCCCTCGCCTGGTGGTGGCAGCAGCTCGACGGCTGAACGGCTCCCTGGTCAGGCGCGTCCCAGGAGGCGCCGCCAGAAGGGCCGGCGGGTCGCGGCCCGGGCCGGGGCGACCGGCCCGGCCACGGGCGGCTGCGGCCGGGAAGGCACGGGCGTGGTACCGGTGACGGAGGTGCCCCGGGGAGTGAACCGCACTGGCAGAGCCACCAGATGGCGGGTCATGAGCGAGGACGTCCACTCCAGATCGGCCTCGGCCACCGCCAGCTCCAGATCGGGCAGCCGCGCCATCAGCGTGTCGACACCCGTGTCCGCGATGGCCCGGCCGATGTCCTGGCCCGGGCATTCGTGGGGCCCGCTGCTGAACGCCAGGTGGGAGCGGTTGCCGTGGATGGGCTCGGCCGGATCCGGGCGGACCTCCGGGTCCTGGTTCCCCGCGCCGAGCCCGAGTAGCAGCATGTCACCGGCCTTGATCTGCTTCCCGCCGATCTCCGTGTCCCCGGTGGCCCAGCGGCCGAGGATGGTCATGAACGGCGGCTCGTCCCAGAGGACTTGCTCCAGGGCGTCGGGCAGCGTCATGTGGCCGCCCGAGAGGTTGGCCCGGAAACGGGGGTCGGTGAGGACCAGGCGCAGGGTGTTCGCGATCAGGTTCGCGGTGGTCTCGAACGCCGCGATCAGTACCAGGCGCAGGTGCTCGACGACCTCGTCGTCCGTGAGCTCGGTGTGGTGCTCCAGCATCCAGCTGGTGAAGTCGCGGCCGGGTGCCTGCCGCTTGCGGGCCACGAGCTCCCCGAGGGCGTCCGTGACGAACTCGAAGCTGGTGAGCGCGGTCTCGGTACCACGGATCAGATCGCGGGCGGCTTCGACCAGACGCGGCCCGTAGGACTCGGGGGCGCCGACGAGCTGGGTCATCACCAGCATCGGCAGCGGCTCGGCGTAGTCCGCCACGAGGTCGCCCCGCCCGGTCTGGACGAACGCGTCGATCAGCTGGTCGGCGAAGCGCTTGACGTACCGCCTTATGCCCCGGCGGTCGAACCGTGCGAGGGATTCGGTAATCGCCCCGCGCAGCCGTTCGTGGTCGGTGCCGTCCACGAGGTGGCACACCGGCTGCCACGCGGTCATCGGCGTCAGGGGATGGTCCGCCGGGACCCTCCCCTCCTGCTGGTCCCGCCACCGGCGCGGGTCCCGCGAGAAGCGCGACGGCGTGCGCGCCACGTCCAGGTTCTCGCGGTGGCCCAGCACGAGCCAGGCCGGCAGGTCCCCGTGGACCAGGACGGGGGCCACGGCCCCGTGCTCGGCCCGCAGCTTCTCGTACAGGCCCATCGGGTCGGCCTCGGCCTCCGGCCCGTAGAGCCGGTGCGCGGGGCAGCCCGGGGGCGGGACGGGAGAGGGCGGGGGGGTGGTCACGAGGCCTCCGGGGTCACGGCGAGGGTGTGCAGGTAGTGCATCAGCGTCATCAGGACGTCACGGCTGGAGTCGCGCCGCCGGGCGTCGCAGGCGACGAGGGGGACGGACTGCGGCAGGTCGAGGGCGGCCCGCAGCTCGTCGAGGGCGTGGACGGGCGCGTCGGGGAAGGAGTTCACGGCGACGACGAACGGCACGCCGCGCTCCTCCAGCCGGCCGATCACGTCGAAGCTGACCTCCAGCCGGCGGGTGTCGACGAGGACCACCGCGCCCAGCGCGCCTTCGAACAGGCCGTTCCACAGGAACCAGAACCGCTGCTGGCCCGGGGTCCCGAACAGGTACAGCACCAGCTCGTCGTTGATGCTGATCCGGCCGAAGTCCATGGCCACGGTGGTCGAGTTCTTGCGCTCCACGCCCGCCGTGTCGTCGACCCCGATCCCGGCCTGGGTCATGGTCTCCTCGGTGGTCAATGGCCGGATCTCGCTCACGGAGCCGACCAGGGTCGTCTTGCCGACCCCGAATCCCCCCACGATCACCACCTTGACCGCGGCCGCCGCCGTCGCCGGCAGGGCGTCCTCGCGCCGCGGCCCCGCGGGGTGCTCAGAGCTTTCGAAGTCCATCGATCACTGCCTCAATCAATGCCGGGTCGGGGAGTTGGGCTGGGGCCACGGGTGCACGCGAGAGCACCCGCTTCGCCGTGAGGAGGTCGCCGAGGAGCACGGTGACCACGCTCACCGGCAGCCCCAGGTAGGCCGAGATCTCGGCGACGGAGAGCGGCGACTGGCACAGTCGCACGATGGCCGCGTGTTCCGGCTGCATGCCGGGCCGGGGCCCCGACGTGGCGACGATCAGCGTCACCAGGTCGAGGCCGGTGGGGCCCAGCGGTTCGCTGCGGCCGCCCGTGATCACGTAGAGACGCTCCGGGCTGCCGTCTTCCCAGCTTTTGTTGCCGGGCTCGCTCACGCGGTCTGCCTGTCGCTGCGCGGCGGGCTGCTGAGGTGCTCTCCGATCCGCGCCACCAGGTCCCGCATCCGCTGGCCCATCAGGCCGGCGTCCACGCCCTCGTCCGCCAGCACCGCGAGGTAGGCCCCGGCGCCGGCCGCCATCAGGTAGAAGAACCCGCCGTCCATCTCGATCACGACCAGCCTCATCCGGCCGTCGCTGTGCGGCAGTTCGGCGGCGACCGCACCCGCCAGGCTCTGCAGGCCGGCGCAGGCGGCCGCGAGCCGGTCGGCGGTGTCGGTCTCCGCGCCGTACTGGGCCATTTTCAGGCCGTCGGCGGACAGGACGATGACATGGCGGGTCTGCGGGACGCTCTCGGCCAGGTCCTTGAGCATCCAGTCCATGTTGGTCTGAAGCTGACTCACGGCTGTTCCCCCTTGCTCGCCGAGGCCGGCGAGGTGTACGTGTTCTGGTTCTGCGCCGAGGGGCCCTCGGCGGGCCGGGTCTCCCCGGACAGGCCGCTCTGGAAGGCGGCGAGCCACATGCCGGGCTGGGCCTCGGCCCGCTCCGGTGCGGCGGTGGTGGTCTTCTGCTCCGCGGCGGCGGGTCCGGCCGACGCGGTGACACGGGTCCGGCGCCGGCGCTGCGGCAGACCGTTCGGGGTCCGCTCGGTCACGACGGGCCTCTCGTCCTCCTGCGCCGCAGGGGCCTGCGGTCCCGTGACCCGGCGCGGCTGCTCCGGCCGGGACTCCGCTCCGGCCCCCGCCGGCAGGGCCGCGCGGGGCCCCGAGGCCGTACCGATGCCGTGCGCGAGGCCGGTCGCCGTCGAGACGGTGGTGATCAGGTCCTGCGGGACGACGAGGACCGCGCGCACGCCCCCGTACGCCGAGGAACGCAGCGAGACGCGGAAGCCGTACGCCTGCGAGAGCCGGCCGACCACGGCGAGGCCCAGTCGCGGGGTCTCGCCCAGGTCGGTGAGGTCGATGCCCTCCTGCGCCTGGCGCAGCATGCGCTCGGCCCGCTTGCGGGCCTCCTCGCTCATGCTCAGGCCGCCGTCCTCGATCTCGATGGCGATGCCCGAGTTCACCTCGACCGCGGTCAGATGGACCCGGGTCTGCGGCGGGGAGTAGCGGGTGGCGTTGTCCAGCAGCTCGGCCAGTGCGTGGATGAGCGGCTCGACGGCGGGGCCGACGACGGCCACCTGGGTCACCGAGTGCAGCTCCACGCGCTGGTAGTCGATGATCCGGGACATGGCGCCGCGCAGCACGCTGTACAGCGGGACGGCCTTGCTCCACTGGCGGCCGGGCCGTGCGCCGCCGAGCACGGCGATGGAGTCGGCGAGCCGGCCGATGAGCGCGGTGCCGTGGTCCAGTCGCAGCAGATCGCCGAAGACGGCCGGGGCCTGCCCGTGCCGGTCCTCCATCTCCCGCAGTTCCTGGGCCTGTTGGTGCACGATCGCCTGGACGCGGCGGGCGATGTTCACGAAGGAGCGCTGCGCGGAGTCACGCAGGTCCTCCTCGGCGACGACGGCGTCCAGCACCGAGCGCAGCACCGCCTGATGGGCCGCCCTGAACTCGGGGGTCAGGCCGGGCCGGTGGACGTCGTCGTCCTCCAGGGAGGTCAGCACGTCCTCGGGGAACTCGCCCTTGCGCAACCGCCCCACGATGTCGGGCAGCAGCACCTCGGCCAGCCACACGGTCTCCGCCTGCTGGAGCGCCAGCGCCTCCTCCCGCGCGGCCACGGCGGCCCGCATCACGGCCACCGCCCTGCCGCGCCGGGCGGCCTCGGCGCAGGCCAGCGCGACGGCCACGCAGGCGGCGGCGCCGATCCAGGCGACGGAGGCGCGGGCGGACGCCGGCACCAGCGCCGCGGCCGCCGCGGATATCGCGGCGGTCACCAGGGCGGGCAGCGCCCACGCGACGGGGGAGGCGGGCCCTGGACTGCCGGGCGATCCCTCTCGAACCATCAGAACCCTCAAACGATCGGATACGGAAGATCTTGGATAACAGCCCGGGATCCTAGCCGCTCCGTGCATGCGTATTGACAGGAGGTCATGATGTGGACTCGCCATGGGAGTTGGCTTGGCCGAAAGTCGATGGATCGCACCCTTTCGCTCCCGCCGCCCGGACCGTCCGGCGCGGTGATGCCGCGTACCGTTCGCCGCGCGACAATGGTGGCGTGCCATACGTAGCGGTGACCGCCCTCAGCCACGCCGGTCTGGTCCGCGACCACAACGAGGACAGCCTCGTCGCCGGACCGTGGACGCTGTGCGCCACCGTGACCGACACCCCCCAGACCCTCGTGTTCCCCCTCGGCCGGCCCCTCGTCGTCGCCGTCGCGGACGGCCTGGGCGGGCAGCCGGCCGGAGAGGTCGCCAGCGCGCTCGTCGTCCGCCGGCTCTCCTCCCTCGGCCCCACCCTGAACGGCCCGGACACCCTCCGTGACGCCCTGGACGTCTGCGACTACGAGGTGAACGCGGCCGCCGAGGGCCACCCCGAGCTGTTCACCATGGCCACCACGGTCGCCGGCGTCCTCGTCCTCGGGGAGTCACTGCTCGTGTTCAACGTGGGCGACAGCCGGGTGTACGCCGCCGGGCCGGACGGCCTGCGCCGGGTCAGCGTCGACGACAGCCCGCCCCTGCAGCCCGGACAGCGCACCACCTCGGCCGTCACCCAGACCCTCGGCGGCAGCCGCGCCTCCGGCACCCCCGTACCCCATGTGACGGCCTTCGGACTGGCCGGGGGCGACCGCTACCTCGTGTGCAGCGACGGACTCACCGACCCGCTGCCCGACGAGGAGATCGACGCCGTCCTCGGGGTCCACGACGACGGCCGGGCCGCCTTCGAGCTGTGGAAGGCCGCCATCGAGGCCGGCGGCCCCGACAACATCACCCTCGCCCTGGTGCGCGTCGGGGACTAGGACCGCGAGGGGAGCCCGGGCATGCCCGTACACGTCGGAACCTCCGGATGGCAGTACCGGGACTGGCGCGGCCCCCTCTACCCGGAGGACCTGCCGCAGCGGCTCTGGCTGGAGGAGTACGCCCGCCGCTTCGCCACCGTGGAGAACAACAACGCCTTCTACCGGCTCCCGGAGACCCGGATCTTCGCCTCCTGGCGCGAGCGCACCCCCGAGGACTTCGTCATGGCCGTCAAGGCCAGCCGTTACCTCACCCACATCAAGCGCCTGCACGACCCCGAGGAGCCGGTCCACCGGCTGCTGGAGCACGCCGCCGGCCTCGGCCCCCGCCTCGGCCCCGTCCTGCTGCAACTGCCGCCGAACCTCCGGGCGGACCCCGCCGCCCTCGACGCCTGCCTTGACTGCTTCCCGGACACCGTCCGCGTGGCCGTCGAACCGCGCCACCCCTCGTGGTGGGAGGAGGAACACGTACTCCGGGCCCTGCTGGAACGCCACGGCAGCGCCCTGTGCTGGGCCGACCGCTGGTCACGGCCGGTGACCCCGCTGTGGCGGACCGCACCCTGGGGATACGTACGCCTCCACGCCGGCGCCGCGAGCCCACCGCCCCGCTACGGCCGGCAGGCCCTCGCCTCCTGGGCCCGGCGGATCGCCGACGGCTGGCCGGACCGGGACGACGTCTACGTGTACTTCAACAACGACACGGGCGGCGCCGCCGTCGCAGACGCCGCCCACTTCGCCCGCGCCGCCGCCGCGCACGGCCGCACGGTGACCCGTACGCCCCCGCCCCCTCAGGGCTCCAGGTAGCGGGTGCCCCGGCTACTCCTCGGCCGCCGACTCCGCGGCCACCCACCGCAGGTACGCCTGCGACCCGCCCGTCACCGGCAGGGTGATCCACTCCGGCACCTCGTAGCCGTGCTCCCGCTGCACCCACGCGGCCAGCTCCGGCAGCCGCCGCTCGGTCGTCTTGTACGAGATCCGCCACTCCCGGGCCGTCTCGACGCTCCCCTCCCACCGGTAGAAGGCGGTGAAGGGCGGGTCGACGTGCGCGCACGCGGCCAGCCGGGCCTCCACCGCACCCCGGGCCAGGGCCTGCGCCCGCCCCTCGTCGTCGACGGTCGTCTGCGCGATCACGATCCCGGTGGTCTCCATGGGCCCGACCCTACCCAGGCCCCACGTACACCTTCCCTACCCACCTGCGCCGCATCGGCGGAGCGATCGAGGAATGACCCCCGACCGCCCCGCCCCCTGCCGAGGTCAGTCGAGGACGTCCGGGACCGGGTCGGTGTTGCTGCGCTGCAGTGCCGTCTTGGAGCCGGTGGCCGGGCCGAGGGCCCAGTCGGAGAGGGCCATGGAGTCCGCGTAGCGCTCCTCGTCGTTGAGCAGGACGCCGATGACCGTCTTGCCGTTCCGGGTCACCGAGAAGACCAGGCACTTGCCCGCGGCCGTGGTGGTGCCGGTCTTGACGCCGACGGCGCCGGGGTATCCGTAGCCGGTGGGCCGCGGCTGGACCAGCAGGTTGCTGTTCGACCACGTGGCGAGGGCCGAGGTGCCGCCGGTGCTGTACGCGGCGGTCTTCACGACGGCCTGGAACAGCGCGTCGCCCATCGCGTACCGGGTGAGCCTGGCGAGGTCGCGCGGGGTGGTGACGTTGTTGCCGGTCGGCGAGATGCCGTCGAAGCTGTCGTAGACGGTGTTGGTCATGCCCAGGGCCCTGGCCTTGGCGTTCATCTTCGCGATGAAGTCGGCGGTGCGCGCGGCGGTGGTCGAACCGGTCCCGAAGGCGTCGGCGAGCGCGTACGCGGCGTCGCAGCCCGAAGGCAGCATCATCGCGTACAGGAGCTGACGGACCGTCGGGGTCGCCCCCGCCTTCAGCTGCGCGGAGCTCGCGCCCTTCAGGTAGACGTAGTCCAGGTACGCCTGCTTGACGGTGACCTTCCTCGAAAGGTCCAGGCCCGGCTGCGAACCGACCACGACGGCCGTCATGATCTTGGTAGTGCTCGCCATCTGCCGCTTGGTGTCAGGGTCCTTGGAGGTGAGCGTGCTCCCGGTGGCGCCGTCGATCAGGACCGCGCCGGCCGCGGTGAGGGCGGGCGCGGCAGCGGCCTGGGCGGGCACCGCGGCGGTGAACAGGGCGCCGGTGACGATGGTGACGGCGAGCGCGCCTCTGGCGCGCCGCATCAGGTTGGCAATCAAGTCAGTCCTCGAATGTGTGGAGGGAGCCCGGAGGAGAGAGCAGGACCTCCAGGTCATTCCCTCCCCTCCGGCGCACGACGCGGCCGGCTGCCGACAGGGGCACCCGGCCGCACGGCCGAACCGGCGCATCCACCCGGAGGTTTCGCGCGACCGTCGACAACGCTCCCGAAATCAGCCGAACGCCGCGACCCGCACCCCTCCGCGGACCACGTCACCTCCGGGACGGCATCCCCGGGCACGCCGTCCGCCCGAGGTCCCGAAGTACGGGAGGGAGGGCTGCCGGTACGCACGGAGCGCCCGTAGGCTCCGGGCATCACCCTTGACCCTTCGCACGTTTTCGAGGACCCGGCCGGCATCGCCGAACGCTTCGGCCGCGCGGTGGCGGCCGCGGCCTTGACCGCTCTTGTCAGAGGGAGTCGATTTTCCATCTTGCGCAGCCACTTTGGGTCGATGTAGCTCGCCACGAACGGACGAGCGGCGGGCCCCATATCGCGCGGAGCCATATCGGGACCGCAAGCTCGCGCATCCCGACTGACGATCATTGGTTGATCATGGCTAGCTTCGGGATCGAATTTGAGCCAAGTTGACCCAGAAGGATCGTTTCATTCCCCGCAAACCGGCCTTAATCACGGGCCGAGGACGGCCACGCGGGGTTGCGGATTGGCCGGGTTGGGCGCACGTTTTGGAGCACCAAAGGGTGGGAACGCTCGGCGTTCGTCGCCGTAGCAGCAGTGGATCGTCAGCCTATGGGCCGTCTCGGAGGGGGAAACCGTGTCCCAGGAACTGACATTCGCGATCCTCGTCCAGTCCCCGATCAAGGGGCATGACCCGGACGCGCCGGAGACCCGCCACGGGAGGATCTCGAGCTCGTGACGGGACGCCACCGGTTCGTATCGCTGCGGTGCCGGGACTCCGGCGGTCTGCTCGTCGTGCTCGCGCGGCATCCGCATGTCCTGGTCACGCAGACGCCGCCGCGTGACCAGGACATGTGTGCCGGAAGGGAAGCAGGGATCTCATGACAGTGCAGGCCATCAAGCTGCCCATACTGCGGATGCCGTACCCGGTGCGGGTGAATCCGTACCTGCTGGCCCTGCGTGGGGAGACCGAGACGTGGGCGCGAGAGATGGGCATGCTGGACAGCGGCGAAGCACCGTCGGCCCGCCGGGCGATCTGGACCCTGTCCCAGTTCCACGCCATGGCCGTTGACCAGCTGACCGCCTGGGCTCTTCCTGACGCCTCACTCACCGACCTCCGGCTCAATCACCGGCTCAACCTCTGGGCTCTGGCCTGGGACGACTACTTCGCCTCCGCCTTCAAACGGACGGGCGACCTCACAGGCGCACAAGCCTTCACCACCCGCCTCCATGCCTTCATACCGCCGGAGCCGGGCGCCCGGTTGCCGGAGCCGACCAATGCCGTCGAAAGGGGCATGGCCTACCTCCAGCAACGGCTGTTCCCCCCGAGAATGGCGCACTGGCAGCAGGGGCTCAACCGTGCCCTGGCAAGGTACATCGACGCGGGAGTTCAGGAACTGGCCAACAGCCGCGCCGGCCGTGTCCCGGACCTCATCGAGTATGCCCAGTTCCGCCGTGAAAGCTTTGCCGCCTATACCGCCCCCTACTCCGTCGAACTCTCCACTGGCGCACGGATCCCTGAGCAGATCCGGCACAGCCGAGCCGTCTGCGCATTGCTCGACGCCTTCATGGACTACATGGGAATGGCGAACGACATTGCCTCCTATCAGCGGGAAGTCCATGACGAACACGACGTCAACAACCTCGTCATAGTCCTCCAAACATCCCTGCGCATCACCGTCCAGGAGGCGATGCGTAAGGCCGCCGATCTGGTGACCGCCCGACTGCGCCACTTCGAGCACCTCATACGGAGCGAACTGCCCCCGGTCGTCCAGCGAGCCGGGTTGAACCACGGCGAACGGACCGAGCTGGAGGCGTGGCTCCGGGGAGCCCGCAGTTTCCTGTCCGGCCTCCATGCGTGGTACAGCGGGGCGCCCCGCTACGCTCCGGCAGACGGGCCGCTCCAAGAGCAACGGACTTCCACCGCCGCTGCGCCCACCGGCGAGCGGTATGTCTCAGCGTCATCAGGCCTCACAACCTCGACGCACGCGTGAAGGGCGCCGTACGACGAGCGCGACGTGGGCGCCGAATGGTTCATCGTCGCGCCCGACAGTACGAGCACCCGGTTGGTGCCCGCCCAGCTGTGGGGAGGCTGCCGAACCACGCCGTCCGGCAGTCTCCTCGGCTGTGGTGCTCGGCTCTGATGCGAGCTGCGAGGCCTACAGCCTCCGCAGGAACCGCCTCAGCCGCGCCCCCCACGAGGTGCGGGGTTCGATTGGGCGCGACAACTCGGGCTCGGGTACCGGCCATTGGGACGCCGTCGGAATACTGCTGCTCGGCGGGGGCGCGGCCGGCAGCGGTGTCAGTACATCATCGGCTTCCCGACTGCGGGACGCGAACTTCACGGGCAGCGCCGTCAGATGCCGGGACCAGGTGGAGGAGCGCCAGGTGAGCTCTTCCTCGGGCACCGCCAGGCTGATGTCGGGAAGCCGGGTGAGCAGGATGTCGATGCCGGTGTCGGCGATGACCCGGCTGATGTCCTGGCCCGGGCACTCATGGGCGCCGGCGCTGAAGGACAGGTGCGCGCGGTTGTGGTGCACGCGGGTCGAGGGGTCCGGGCGGACCACCTGATCGACGTTCCCGGCGGCCAGGCCCAGCAGGAGCATGTCTCCCGCCTTGATCTCCTGTCCTCCGAGGGTGGTGTCACCGGTGGCCCAGCGGCCCGGGCACACCATCAGCGGTGGCTCGTCCCAGAGCACTTGCTCCACTGCTTCGGGCAAGGTCATCTGGCCGCCGGCCAACGACCCGCGGAACCGCGGGTCGGTGACCACCATTCGCAGTACGTTGGACATGAGATTGGCGGTCGTCTCATAGCCCGCGAGCAGGATGAGGCGCAGGTGGTGCTGCACCTCCTCGTCCGTGAGGCCGGCCGGGTGGGCCATCAGCACGGATGCGATGTCCTGCCCGGGCAGGGCGCGCTTGGCGACGACGAGCTGCTCGAGGGTCTCCAGCACATAGGCGTTGCTCGCGAGCGACGTTTCGGTGCCCTTGAAGAGGTCCCGGGCGGCGTGCACGAGCTTGGGACCGTACTCGTCCGGCATTCCGAGCAGGTGGGTGAGGACGAGCATGGGCAGGTGCTCGGTGAACTGACCGACCAGCTCCGCCTTGCCCGTTTCGCAGAAATCATCGACCAGCTGGTGCGCGAAGCGGGTGATGTGGCGGCGGATTCCGCGTTGGTCGAACTGGTTGAGGCCGGCCGTGACCGCGCCCCGCAGGCGCTGGTGCTCTTCGCCGTCCGCACATACGCAGTCGGGTCGCCAGCCGATCATCGGCACCAGCGGCGAGGTGGTGGCGTCGATCTCGCCACTCTTCCAGCCGTGCCAGGTGCGGGGGTCGCGGGAGAACTGGGTGGAGCGGCTGGCCACATCACGGTTCTCGAGGTATCCCAGGACGAGCCAGGCCCGTACGTCCCCGTCGAGCAGGACGGGCGCCACCGGACCGTGGGCGGCACGCAACTTTTCGTACAGGCCCATGGGGTCGGTCTCGGCCGCGGCGCCCCAGAGCGGGGTCGCTGCGTCGAGTCCCGTGGCGGTGTGTGCCGGGCAACCAGGGGGCGGGGTGAGCCCTGGTTCCGTGGTGGTGTGGTCAGTGGGTGGGACGGTCATACGGACTCCTGAGCGGCGGCGAGGGTGCACAGGTAGCCCATCAGCGAGAGCAGGGCGTCGCGGCTGGACGACCGGTCGCGTGCGTCACAGGTGATGATGGGCACCGATTCGTTGAGCGCCAGAGCAGTACGCAGGGCTGGTACCGGGTGCTGCGGCGCCTCGGGGAAGGTGTTGACGGCCACGACGAAGGGGACGCGGCGGTCTTCCAGACGGGTGATGATCTCGAAACAGACTTCGATCCTCCGGGTGTCGACGAGGACCACGGCACCGAGCGCGCCTTCGAAGATGCCGTTCCACAGGAACCAGAAGCGCTCCTGTCCCGGCGTCCCGAAGAGATAGAGGATCAGCTCCTCGTTGATGCTGATGCGGCCGAAGTCCAGAGCAACGGTCGTGGTGTTCTTGCGTTCCGCACCGGGATTGTGGTCGATCCCGACGCCGGCCTGAGTCATGGTTTCTTCGGTGGTCAGGGGCGGGATCTCGCTCACCGCCCCGACCATGGTCGTCTTGCCCACCCCGAAGCCGCCGACGATCACGACCTTGACTCCCCTGGCGCCGTGCGGCAGCAGCACGTCCGAGCGGCGGGGGCCGGCGGCGGGAGCGTCAGAGCCTACGTAGTCCATGGATCACCGCCTCCAGAAGGCCAAGTTCGGGGACCGCCGCGACAGGAACGGGAGCAGTGGCCTGGACTCGCTCGTTGTCCACGAGCTTGGAGAGCAGCACCGTGATGACGCTGAACGGCAGGCTGAGGTACGCGGAAATCTCGGCCACGGACAACGGGTATTGGCACATGGTGAGGATGGCCGCCTGCTCGGGCTGCATACCGGGTTCGGGTGCGGACCTCGATGAGATGAGGGTGACCAGGTTGAAGGCTTTGGCGGAGGAACCTGGGCCACCGGAGATGACATAAAGCGGCACGGGACTGCCTTCGTCCCATGCTTCCTGGTTCTGTGACGTCACATCGCCTGCCCGACGTCCTCACGAGGCGGGCTGGTCATGTGTTGGCCGATCCGGACCACCAGCGTACGCATGCGGTCGCCCAGCAAGCCCGCGTCCACCTCCGCGTCGGCCAGCACCGCGAGATAGGCCCCGGGACCGGCCGCCATGAGGGAGAAGTACCCGCCGTCGACTTCGATTCCCACCATGTGGGTCGAGCCGTCTCCGTGCGGGAACTTCTGCGCGATGGCCTTCGCCAGGCTTTGGATTCCCGAGCAGGCAGCGGCGATCGCGTCAGCGGTGTCGGGCTCCGTGTTCGCTTGACCGATGCACAGACCGTCCGATGACAACACGACCACGTGTCGCACGTACGGGACGCTGGCTGCCAGCTCCTTGAGCATCCAGTCCATGTTGGGCAGTGGCGGCACGGTTACTCACCCTCGTCTGATGGCTCGTTGGTTCGAATGGAAGGGCCCGTACTCGGCCTCTTCTCGCCGCTGAACGCCTCCCACATCAGGCCCGGCTGCCGGGGTGCGTCGGCCGTTCCCGGGGTGGCGGCCGGAGCGGCCGGCGGATGGGGGGTCGTGCGGACGACCGGTGTGGGGACGGGCGACTCGCGTCGCCGTTGAGGCAGTCCGTTCACCGTCTTTTCGGCCTCGACGGAATCTGCTGCGGCATCGCGCGTCATCGTCGGCCTCGGCACGGCCGGTGCGCCCGTGGGCCTCGGCGTGAACTGTTGGACCTTCGAGGCAGGCTGCTGAACTGTGGTGATCAGGCGCCGCGGAACGAGCACGACGGCCCGCACGCCTCCGTACGCGGAGGTGCGCAAGTCGACGTCGAGGCCGTGCTCGCGGGCCAGCCTGCTGACGACGGGCAGGCCGAGCTGCGTTGCCTCGCCCAGGTCGGCCAGATCCATGCCGGATGATGGCTGAGCCATGACGCGGTCGATGCGCTGGCGGGCCTCTTCGGTGAGCCCGACACCACGGTCCTCGATCTCGATCGCGACACCAGAGGGCACCTCGCTCGCGGTCACCTCGACCGGGGCGTGCGGCGGTGAGAAGGTAGTGGCGTTGTCGAGCAACTCGGCGAGCAGGTGGATCAGCGGCTCGGCTCCCTGACCGATCACAGCCACCTCTGTCACCGACTGCAGCTTCACGCGGGGATAGTCCACGATGCGTGACATGGCCCCTCGCACGATGTCGTAGAGAGGGATCGCTTTCGACCACTGACGCCCGGGCCGGGCGTCACCCAGTACCGCGATGCTGGCCGCAAGGCGCCCGATCAGGGCATTGCGATGGTCGATGTCCTGCAGGCCATGGGAGACCACTATGTCCGTACCATGCAGGATCTGCATGTCGCGCAGGTCCTTGGCGAGTTGATGCACGATCGCCTGGACCCGCCGGGCGATCGCCACCAGTGCCCGCTGCGACGAGTCCCGTGTGCGTTCCTCGGCATCCACGGCTTCCAGGAGCGTCCGCAGAGCTGCTCGGAGCGCTTCGGCGAACTCGCTGTCGAGATGTTCCCCGAACGGGACGGACTGCAGGATCTCCGAAGGGGGCTCACCCTTCTGCAGGCGGGCGACAGCCGCGGGGAGGAGCTCTTCGGCGAGCCATACAGTGGTGGCCCGCTGATCGGACAGGCGCGCGAGCAGCACGGTCTCGCGTTGCGCGTAGTACCGCTGCACCTCGGCATTCGCCCGTGCGTAGCGGGCCGCCTCCGCCAAGCGCGTCCGGCGCGCCGTCTCAGCCGAAGTGATGGCCGTCAGGACGACCGCGACGAGGCCGCACCAGGCAACCGGCGTGCGTATCTGCGCGGAAACATAGATCAGCGCCACGACGCAGGCCCCAGCCAGAACACCAGGGGGGATTAGCCATGCTGGAGCCACTGCACGTGGCAGCGCTCTAGGGGTTGAACCTGCACGAACCATCGAAGGGTCCCTAAACAGTCTGGAATTAGTGGACTGGGCGTGATGCGGTGCGCCGACAAGAACGGTCGGGACTTCGCTCGACCGGGCAAAGATGTTCCAATGGGTGGGCCCGAAGGGCCGGTTCGAGATCGCATCGGTGGTCACGCCTCCCGCGGCCAGGCTCCGTCTGCGCGCAATGCGACGTTCGACTCGCGGTGAGTGCAGTGCAACACGCGAGGCGAGCATAGTCAGTTCGGGTACGCCAGGTGGCCATGACTGGAACGGAAATCTCCGTTGATCGATCTGGGCCCATAGTTGATCGATCATCGCCATGACACACACTGCAAATGCATGGGATCGACCGTAGCCAGCAGCTTGCTGTTCTTGGCTCCCAGCTTCGGCCTCCGGCGCCTCCAGGCCCGTGCGTGCCATGGAGCAAGGACGCCTCAGGAGGCACGGCATTGGCGTCGTCGTACGTCACCTGTCGAGTCGGTCCTGCCACGTACAGGCAATTCACATTTCGCCACGCCACGGAGCCTTGCAGCTGCGGTCCTGGTGGCACGTCCACGGGCACGGGGATCGCGGACAGGCCCGCCGAGGCGGCGGCCGAGGCCCTTCGCGTAGCCGGAGTGGATCACGATCCGTTCCGGATCCGCGGCGGCGGCGCGCACCCGCCGCAGATATCCGACCACGACATTGCGCGGTACGGCGCTGCCGCCCGGGTCGCCGTAGTCGAGCGCTGCCGTCGGCATGGTGCGTGCCGCCTCGAGCGCGGCGGAGCGGCCCAGGGTCAGGACGGAGACGAGCGCGAAGGGGGCGATCGGTGTGCCCATTGCGCGCCGGTCAGGCCGACCGCCGCTGCCAGTGCGGCGGCTGCGGCGATCAGGCCGGCGAGTGCGGCGGCCGCTGTGATCGCGACCCCCGCCCCCACCGATCCGGCATCCCGCCAGCGGCCCGGTCCAGGTTGGCGCGCACGATTGCCGCCCGGGCGCCGACGAGGACATGTCCAGGAGGCTGCCGATCAGGGCGGCGCGGCGGTCCTCGGCGGGCAGGACCCGGCCGGAGAGGTCAGGGCCATATTGTCGCCGACGGGCAGGTCGACGTCCGCGTCTTCGGGGCGGCGAGGCGGGGTGGCGCCTACGGATGCCGCCGTGGTCCAGGAGTCGACCACGCTGCTGCGTTCCAGGAGTGCCACGGAGTCCATGGCGAACAGGGATGGGTGGTCATGCCCGCTCTGGAAGCCCGGTGCGCGCGGTGATCTGTGTCGTGGGCGGCCCTGACCGTGGCACCGTGCGGCTACAGGCGGTCGATCCGGTCTCCGCGGCAGCGGTTGCGGGCGTCGAAGACGTACGTCGCATGGCGTTCCACCAGGCCGTAGTCGAGGCAGTCGTGGTCGGTCAGGACAACGACTGCGTCTGTAGTCGCGATCTCCGCCTCGGTCAGTTCGACGCACAGCACCCCGGGCGGCAGCAACCGGGCATCGGCGTACGGCTCCACGGCCCGGACGCGCGCGCCGCGCGCCATCAGCAGCTCGGCGACGGTGGCGGCGGGGGACTCCCGTACATCCCCGGTGTTCTTCTTGTACGCGAGCCCGAGCACCAGCACCCGTGCGCCGGCCAGCGGTCGGCCAAGCCCGGCGAGACCGCCCTCGATGCGCCCCACCACGTACTCGGGCATGTGTTCGTTGATCTCGTGGGCGAGCGAGACGAAGCGCACGTCGTGCTGGAGCTTCTGCCGTACCTGCCAGGAGAGATACGAGGGGTCGACCGGCAGGCAGTGACCGCCCACCCCGGGGCCGGGCGTGAAGGGCATGAACCCGAACGGCTTGGTGGCGGCCGCGTCCACCGCTTCCCAGATGTCGACGCCGAGGGGGCCGGCGCACATCGCGAGTTCGTTGACGAGCGCGATGTTCACCTGCCGGAAGGTGTTCTCCAGCAGCTTGGTCAGTTCGGCGGTGCGCGGGGAGGAGACCGGCACGGTCCGGGTCACGATCCGGTCGTAGAACTCCGTGACGGCTTCGAGGGAGGCGTCGTCGATGCCGGAGACGACCTTGGGAGTGTTCTCCAGCTGCCAACGGGCGTTGCCCGGGTCGATGCGTTCCGGGCTGTACCCGAGCCGGAATCCGTCGCCGGCCCGGAGCCCGCTGCCCGCCTCCAGGATCGGCAGGAGGATCTCCTCGGTGGTGCCGGGGTACGTCGTCGACTCCAGCACCACGACCGCACCCGGACGCAGGAGCAGGGCGACCGACCGCCCCGCGCTTTTGACGCACCGCAGGTCCGGGGCGCCGTCGCGCAGGGGAGTGGGCACGGCGATCACGCAGACGTCGAAGGTGCCCGCGTCGGCGTAGTCGGTGCTGACCCTCAGCCGCCCGGAATCGAGCAGCGGCAGTAGTCGTTCATCCGGGATGTCCTCGATGTACGAGTCGGCGGCCTCCAGCCGCTTGACGCGCTGCTCGTCGGTGTCCAGTCCGGTGACCCGGAAGCCCGCCTCCGCAGCACGCACCGCCAGCGGCAGCCCCACATATCCCAGTCCGACTACCAGAACTTTCCGTCGTGCTGAGGTCTCTGTTGATCCCATCTGACGTTTCTCCGATCTGCGTGTGATGCAACCCGTGTTGGTCGTTACAGATTGTGACAAAACGGGCTAATGTGTCAGCGGCATATAACAGATGCCGTTCCGCATCACTCGGATACCGCAACCGAACAGGCGGCGTATGAATCCCTCGACGTACTTGATCACTGGCGGTGCCGGCTTTATCGGCTCACATCTCACCGACGCCCTGCTCGCCCAGGGCCATGCGGTCGTCGTGCTCGACAACCTCGCCACCGGAAGCGAGAAGAACCTGGACGAGGCCCGACGGAATCCACACTTCCGATTCGTCCATGGCTCGGTACTCGACCAGCTGCTCGTGGACGAATGGGTCCGCCGGTGCGACACGGTGATCCATCTGGCCGCCGCCGTCGGCGTCCGGCTGATCGTGGAACGGCCTCTCCAGTCCTTCACCACCAACCTCCGCGGTACCGAGACCGTCATCGAGGCGGCCCACCGGTACCGCCGCAAAGTGCTCGTCGCCTCCACCTCGGAGATCTACGGCAAGAACTCCTCGGGACCACTCGCCGAGGGCTCCGACCGGATCCTCGGCAGCACGAGCGTGGCGCGCTGGTCGTACTCCACCGCCAAGGCCGTCGACGAGATCCTCGCCTTCGCCTACCACCGTGAACTGGGCCTGCCCACCATCGTGGTACGGCTGTTCAACACGGTCGGACCGCGGCAGAGCCCCGCGTACGGGATGGTCGTGCCCCGGCTGGTGCGCCAGGCCGTCGAGGGGGAACCGCTCACCGTGCACGGCGACGGCACGCAGCAGCGCTGTTTCGCGCACGTCGCCGACGTCGTCGACGCGCTGCTGCGACTGCTCG
Source organism: Streptomyces sp. NPDC029216 (assembly GCF_040648015.1). Lineage (NCBI taxonomy): Bacteria > Bacillati > Actinomycetota > Actinomycetes > Kitasatosporales > Streptomycetaceae > Streptomyces > Streptomyces sp. NPDC029216. Next base: position 28,107 of record NZ_JBEZWL010000012.1, read on the forward strand.
CCCACCCGGACGCGGTCGGCAAGGTCTTCAACATCGGTACGAACGAAGAGACCACCATCGCCGGGCTGGCCGCCCGCGTCATCGCACGCAGCGCCAGCAACTCGGACATCCGGCTGGTCCCCTACCACCAGGCGTACGGCGAGGGTTTCGAGGACATGGAGCGCCGGCTGCCCGACACCGCACGCATCCGCACCCTCACCGGTTGGCGGCCGCAGCGCACCCTCGACGACATCCTCGACGCGACCATCGCCGAGGCGCGCGCCGAGCGCGTGCCGGTGCCGGCCTGACCTGGTCTGAGAGGACCTTCACCGTGTCCTACGCGCTCGCGGCCGCAGCGGCTGCCCTGCTGCTCACCGCCGTACTGACCGAACTCCTACGTGCCCTCGCACTGCGGTGGCGACACGCCTGTGCCGGTCTCCTGGACCGGCCCGGCGCGCACAAGGCGCACACTCTCCCCACCCCCCATCTGGGCGGGGTCGCGGTGGCCGCGGGAACCCTCGCCGTGACCACCTCGGGACAGTGGACCGGGCAGGCGCCGCCGGACCCCGAGGTCGGCACGCTGCTCGCGGTCGCAGCCGCCGTCGCCGTGCTCGGACTGCTCGACGACCTGCGGCCGCTGGGGCCCGGGGCGCGACTCATCGTCGAGACGGGTGCCGCGGGTGCCGTGGCGTACGGCAGCGGACTGGGGCTGCTGACAGGGGCCCTCGCCGTGCTGTGGATCGTCTTCGTCACCAACGCCTTCAACCTGCTGGACAACTCCGACGGAGCAATGGGGACGGTCGCTGCCGTCACCGCACTGGGGCTCGCCATCTGCGCGATCACCGAGGGCCGTACCGGTCTCGCCCTGCTGCTCTGCGTACTGGCCGCCGCCCTCACCGGCTTCCTGCTGCGCAACTGGCATCCCGCCCGGATCTTCCTCGGCGACTGCGGCTCGCTGTTCACCGGTTTCGTGCTGTCCTCCGCCGCCGTACTGCTGCACACCGGCGATACCCCGGCCCGCACCATGGGCGTGTTGCTCGCCTTCACCCTCGTCGTCACCGCCGACACCGCGCTCGTCCTCGTCTCCCGGCGCCGGGCCGGCCGCCGGCTGCTGCTCGGCGGCACCGACCACATCGCGCACCGGCTCCAGCAGCTCGGCCTGACGGTGCGGGGAACGGCCGCGGTACTGGGCGTCACCGCGTTCGTCGGGACGGTCATCGGGCTGCTGATCCACCACGCCTGGCTGCCGCCCCTTGTAGTACTGCCGATGGCGGTCGCCACGCTTCTGGCCCTCGGCGGACTGCTCAGGGTGCCGGTGTACGGGGTCGGCGGGGTTGGCCGGCCTCGCCGACCAACTGGCCCGCGCCGGGGCCGAGGCCGCTGGACCGTTGGCAGACCCCGTGCTGCCAGGACGATCGATGCGGCAAGCAGGTGACGGGCAGGGACGTGCGCCTGCCGGCCACAACGCGCACGGACGTGTCCACCGGCCTGACCACCGTCCTGTGCGCCGGGGTTCCTGTGGCCGCTGCGACTCCGGCCGCCGCGGCCGCCGCGGTCGTCCGGCTCGCAACCGAGGGCGTGGCGGCCGACGTCCACCTCTGCAACGCGTACACACTCGCCCTAGCCGACCGGGACCCGCGACTGGGCCAGGTGCTGCGGACCGCGACGCTCAACCTCCCCGACGGACAAGGGGTGGTGTGGGCCAACCGGATCGTCCACCGGAGCCGCTCCTTGCCGCCGATGCGGGTGTACGGCCCCGACCTCTTCCTGGACGTCTTCCGAACCGGACAGGACGTGGGCCTGCGCCACTACCTCCTCGGCTCCACCCCGGCGGTACTGGAACAGCTGGGCGCCGAGCTGCTCGCCCGTTTCCCACGCGCCCTGATCGTCGCCGTCGAGTCGCCGCCGTTCCGCGAACCGACCGACGGGGAACGGCAGTCGCAGCTCGACCGGATCCGCGCGAGCGGCGCCCAGATCGTCTGGCTCGGCCTCGGCACCCCCAAACAGGACTACGAAGCCGCCCGGCTCGCCGCCGCGCACCCCGCGGTGTTCGCCGCCGTCGGCGCCGCCTTCGACTTCGTCTCCGGCAACAAGCCGCAGGCCCCGCTGTGGATGCAGCGACACGGCCTGGAATGGCTCTTCCGCCTCTGCAGTGAACCGCGCCGGCTGTGGCGCCGGGTGCTGTGGGGGCATCCCCGTTTCCTCTGGGCAGCATACAAAGGAGCACGACAGTGACCCTCCTTCACCGTGCGCGCAGCACCATGCAGCGCCTCGGCATCGATATCGCCCGCTATCCGGCAAGCTGGAGCGGTCGGCAACTCGTGCAGTTGCTCCGAAAGTTCGATGTCGGCCTCGTCATTGACGCGGGTGCACACGCCGGCGGCTACGGCACGATGCTCCGCCGCTCCGGCTACCGCGGCCGTATCGTCTCCTTCGAGCCGCTCACCGGCCCACGCACGGAGCTCCACCGCAGGGCGGCGTCCGACCCGGCCTGGACGGTCCTGCCGTACGCGCTCGGCGACCACTCCGGCACCATTGTCATGAACGTCGCGGGCAACGCGGGCGCGAGCAGCTCCGTCCTTCCCATGCTCGAACGCCACCGCGCGGCCGCCCCGCACGCCGCCTACCTGAGCCGGCAGACCGCCGAGATCCGCCGCCTCGACGAACTGTGGGAGCAGATCGTCGCCCCGGGCGAGCGGGTGTTCCTCAAGATGGACGTCCAGGGGTACGAGGCGCATGTGCTGCGCGGCGCCGGCAGGTACGCGAGCGAGTGCGTCGGCATCCAGACCGAGACGTCCTTCGTGCCCCTGTACCGGGACGGCCTGCTCTTCGACGACGCCCTCGCCCTCACCCAGGGCGAGTTGGGCCTCACCCTGATGTCCGTCGTGCCCGGGTTCACCGACCCGCGCACCGGCCAGATGCTCCAGTGCGACCTGGTGCTCTTCCGCGCGGACACCGCCCCCAAGACCGGGCGCATGCCGGCCCAGGCGGCGCGGGCGGCCCGGTGAGAAGAGCCGTCGTCGTCCAGCAGTACGTGCCGGGCTACCGCCTCGCGTTCTACGAACGCCTGACCCGCGAACTCGCCGGACGGGACATCGAGCTGACCATCGCCCACGGCCGACCCTGGGGCAAGGACGTCCGGCGCGCCGACGCCTGCGCCCTTCCCGGAACGGTCCTGCTGCCGCAGCGCACCTTCCGCCTCGCCGACCGCCATCTCGTCTGGAGGGGCCTGGGCCCCCTCGCCCGCGACTGCGACGCCCTGGTACTCGGGCAGTCCCTGCACAGCCTGGAGAACTACCGCGCACTGCTGAGCCGTGGCGGCCCACCTGTCGGGCTGTGGGGCCACGGCGGGACCTACACGCGCAGCCACCCGGCCCCGCTGCGCGCAGCCAAGCGCGCTCTGACCCAGCGGGCCCGCTGGTTCTTCGCCTATACGGAGAAGGGCGCCCGGCACGTCATCGGCGAGGGCTTCCCCGAACAGCGGGTCACGACGGTCCGCAACACCGTGGACACCAGGTCCCTGGTCGCAGCCCGTTCCCGTATCCCCGGCACCGAACTCTCGGCCCTGCGGCAGTCGTACGGGCTGCGCCCCGGTCGTACCGCGCTGTACGTCGGCGGCCTCGACGCCGCCAAACGCATCCCGTTCCTGCTGGCGGCGGCCGACCGGGTTGCGCAACTGCTGCCCGGCTTCAGGCTGCTCGTCGCGGGCGACGGGGCGCAGCGACACCTGGTGGAGGAAGTCCAGCGTGCGGGCGGTCCCGTCGTGTACGTGGGGACGGCCACCGCTGAGGAGAAGGCCCGGCTCGGCGCTGTCGCCGACGTCCTGCTGGTGCCCGGCGCGGTGGGGCTCGCCGCGGTCGACTCGTTCGCGCTGGACACGCCCCTGGTCACCACCACCCACGCCGCGCACGGGCCCGAGTTCGAGTATCTGCAGCACGGCCGCAACGCACTCGTCGTGGATGGTGGCCTGGACGCGTACAGCGCGGCCGTCACGGATCTGCTCACCCGGCCCGCACTCTACGACAGGCTGCTTTCCGCCTGTCGGACGGATGCCGAGCTGTACACGGTCGAGTCGATGGCACAGCGATTTGCCGACGGAGTGGAGGGCCTGATCGATGCCGGTACCTGAGAGCTGGTGGCGCAGTCGCAAGGTCCTGAGACGGCTCGCCATCGGCGCCGTCCTACTGTTCGCGGTGACGGCAGGTGCCGGCTGGCTGCTGTACCAGCGGATCGACGGCAACATCCGCACCGACGAGGCCGCCGCCCGGGCCCTCGCAGCAGACCACGGCAAGCGGCCCCGCCCCGCGCCCGGCAAGGCCCAGAACATCCTGGTGCTCGGCTCGGACAAGGAAGCGAACTGGGGCAGCGAACGCTCCGACACCGCCATGCTGATCCACCTCTCCGCGGACCGAAGCCGGGCCGCCGTGGTCAGCGTGCCGCGGGACCTGGTGGTGGACATCCCCAGCTGCCTGCAGCCGGACGGATCCCGCAGCACGGCCCAGCACGCCCCGTTCAACTGGGCCTTCCAGTTCGGCAGGGCCGCCTGTGCGGTCCGTACCTTCGAGGACCTCTCCGGTATCCCGGTCGACCACCATCTCGTCGTCGACTTCTCCGGCTTCAGAAGGGTCGTCGACGCTGTCGGGGGCGTGGAGGTGAACGTGTCCGAGAAGGTGCGTGAGCCTGAGTACGACATCACGCTCCAGCCCGGCAGGCAGCTGCTGCGCGGACAACGGGCACTCGTGTTCGTACGTACGAGGGTGGGCGTCGGCGACGGCAGCGACCTCCAACGGGTGGAGCGGCAGAAGCAGTTCACTCGGGAGTTGTTGAAGAAGGTGCAGAGCGACGGAGTGCTGACCAACCCCACCAAGCTGTACCCGCTGCTGGACGCGGCGACGTCCTCGCTGGTGGCAGACCCCGGCCTCGACTCGCTGGACGAGCTCTACCGGCTGGTGAACAGCGCGCGGGCGATCCCCGCGAGCGGCACGCAGATCCTGACCGTTCCGAGCGTGGAGCACCCCGATCAGCGGGGCCGGTACACGATGGTCGAGGATCAAGCCGAGGCCTTGTTCCGGGCGATCCGCGACGACCGGCCGCTGCCGAAGGTCTACAACGCGTACGAGAAGGACCCGTCCGGCCGGTCCTTTCTGGACGGCTCCGACTCCTAGTGAGGTTGTGATCAATTGCTGCTGGCGGCCCTCGACGAGCGTGGGTCGTTGACGGGTTTGGTGAGGGCGTGATGTGTACACGCCCTGGTGGCCAGGAGCGGGCAGCCACAGAGGGGTGCGGAATCCATGAGTCGAGTGGCGCCGTAGGCCGTCCGAGGGCCCGCCGCCCGCATGGCGCGTCTCTCCGCCACAGAAGGTGCGATGTATGACGTAAAGCGATTAGATGGACACGCGATGTCATCGCTTCAGTCGCGCGCACATACCTGGAGCCCGCCATGGCCCGGATCACCATCAACGGTGTGACCAGCGATCCGCTGAGGCAGTCCCACGCGCTGGCCGGCGCCTCGCTGGTCTCGGAGGACGCGTCCGCCTCCAACTATCTCCTCGTCCAGACCACCCGTATTCCCTCGGTGCAGGAGAGGGAGCAGCTCGCGGAGTTGGGCGTAGTGATCCATGAGTACGTTGCGGAGAGCACCTATCTGTGCGGGTACCGGCCTGCCGACCTCGGTGCCGTCCGGGCCTTGCCCTTCGTGGCCTGGGCGGATGTCTGTCTGGAGGGCTTCAAGATCACCCCTCCGTTTCGGCCAGGCGGGTTGCAATCCGATCTGGCCGCCCTGGCCGCACCCACGGCGGCAGTGGATTCACAGGAGCATGCGGTCGATGTGGTGCTTCATGGCGATGCCGATCCGGAAGTGGACGGTGTCAGACAGCGGATCGCCGATGCGGCCGGTGTCAGTGCCGATGACGTCCAGCTCACGAGGAACAAGATGCGTCTCACGCTTTCAGGAGACCACCTCGGCGCGCTGCGCTGCACTGGTGCACCCCACATGCTCCGCTCGGCCATACCCGGCGGCTGGAGGCAGCCATGCGTCTGCTCAGATTGCTGATCGTCACCGCGTACGCGGTGTTCGCACCGGCGATACCCGGCGCCGGCCCCGCCCAGGCGGAAGCCGGGCCGCCGCAGGCCGTACCGGCCCTGCGTCAATGGACGGCCGGCACCGGTACCTACACCTTCACCGACGCCACCCGGATCGTCGTCGACCCCGCCTCCACCGCCCAACTAGCGGACGAGGCCGCCACGTTCGCGCAGGACCTGGGCGCGCTGGCCGGGCGCGGCGTGGCCGTCGTCACCGGGAGCCCGGCCGCCGGTGACATCCGCCTCACCCTCGGCGACTCCACCCTGCCCGCCGAGGGATACCGGATGACCGTCGCCGGAATCCTCACCCTCCAGGCCGGGACCGACGCCGGAGCGTTCAACGGCACCCGCACCGTCCTCCAGCTGCTGCGCCAGTCCGCCTCGGTGCCGGCCGGTACGGCGGTGGACTGGCCGACCAAGGCGGAGCGCGGACTCATGGTCGACCAGGGCCGCAAGTTCTTCACCGTGGACTGGCTGAGGCAGCACATCAAGGAGCTCGCCTACCTCAAGCTCAACTACTTCCACTTCCACCTGTCGGACACCTACGGGTTCCGGCTGGAGAGCTCCACCCACCCGGAGATCGTCTCCACCGACCACTACTCCAAGCAGGACATCGCCGACCTCGTCGAGCTCGGCCGCAAGTACCACGTCACCATCGTCCCGGAGATGGACACCCCCGGGCACATGAACGCGGTCCTGGCCGCGCACCCCGAGCTCAAGCTCAAGAGCAGCTCGGGCGCGGTCAGCAACGACTTCATCGACCTCTCGCTGCCCGGTTCGTACACACTGATCAAGGACCTGGTGAGCGAGTACCTGCCGCTGTTCCCGGCACCGTACTGGCACATCGGCGCGGACGAATACGTCACCGACTACAGCAAGTACCCGCAGCTGCTCAGCTATGCCCGCGCCCACTACGGCGCGGACGCGACCGCCAAGGACACCTACTACGGGTTCGTCAACTGGGCGGACGACCTGGTGCGTGCGGGCGGCAAGACGACGCGCATGTGGAACGACGGCATCAAGTCCGGGGACGGGATGCTCCGCCCCCACTCGGGCATCCTCGTGGAGTACTGGTACACCTACGGCCTCACCCCCCAGCAGCTGGCCGACGCGGGCCACGTCGTGGCCAACGAGTCCTGGACCCCCACCTATTACGTGCTCGGGGGCCCGAAGCCCGACACCAAGTGGATGTACGAGACCTGGACCCCGGACCGCTTCGAGGGCGGCAACACCCTGTCCGACCCTGCGAAGAACCCCGGGTCGGTGATCCACGTGTGGTGCGACACCCCCACCGCCGAGACCGAGGGGCAGATAGCCGCCGGCATCATGTACCCGCTGCGCGCACTTGCCCAGCAGACCTGGGGATCGCCGAAGCCCGCGGCGACGTACGCCGCCTTCACCCCCATCGTCGCGAGCATCGGCCACAACCCGGCCTGGCCCGGTCTCGCCCAGCCGGGCAACCTGGCCCTGGGCCGTCCGACCACCGCCTCCAGCACGGAGAAGGCGAACTTCCCGGCGGCCAGATCCAGCTCTCCGACGCCACCAGCGACAAGCCCGTTCTTCGGCTCGATGAACTTCCACTGAGCATCTGTGACCCAGCAACTGATCACGACATCACACAGGCCCTAGCAGTCCAGGGCGACGAGCCCGGCCCACGGGTCGGCGGGCGGGGCGGGCAGCGGGATGTACGGAGAGAGCATGTGGAGCAGGGCTTGGCGCTCGGTCAGCCGGGCACGGGCCCACTCGCTCATCCACTGTCCCTGCGCGAGAAGTTCCTCGGGGTCGCGGCGAAGCAGATCGCGGACCCGCCCGGCCGCGGCGCGCGGGGTGTCCATCAGGTGCAGGCCGCGGTCGGGACCCGGTAGCCAGTCGAGTCCCGGCTGGCGGGAGGTGACATGGACCCGGCCCGCGCACATCGCGATCGGCAGCCGGTCGGAGAAGTAGCCTGTGTGCTTGCGATAGCGGTCCCAGCCGGCGCTGATCAACGCCCCTTCCATGACGGTCAGCTGATCGGGAAAGGGGACGGGGCCGCGTGCGCAGGGGCCTCGCCATCCCCTGCCGTACACCGAGAGCCGTGCTCCCGCGACCTTGCGCAACTCCTTGACGAGCAGAGCCCGTTCGCGATCATCGGGGATCAGTTCGATTCCTAGGTATGTGAGGCGCTTGCCGACCAGCGTCACTCCGACCGCGGTCGGCTCCGGGCCTGGCGGTGCGGCGAGCAGATGCAGCGGCGCGACGTGCGGCACGTACCGCACCGGCCGGCCGCAGGCCCGACGCAGCATCGCGGCCTGCCCACCCGCGGCGACGCTGAAGACTTCTTCCGCGGCCCGCATCCACGCCAGGTTCCGCTCGCGCAACGGCTTGGTGAGCCCTCCCCACGCGTCGCCCTCCCACACCACGACCGGCGGCCCCCCGGCGGTCCGCACCCACTCCTGGACATGCCGGTTCGTCCACGGGTACGACTGGGGGGACTGGACGAAGACCAGGTCGGGACGGGAGGGGGGCAGCTGGTCCCCGGCGGCGGGGACGGCGCACGCGTACCGCAGCAGGCCCGCATCGGCGAGGTCCTCGAAGGCACGCGCGAAGCGGGTGTGCGGGCCGAAGGGCTCAGGTTCATTGCTGATCTGCAGGACGAGGGGCGTGGTGGTCACGGGCGGCTGCCTTCCGTGGTGAACCAGCATGTGTATGCGGCGGCCACGTCCCGCAGCTCGAAGCGGCCCGCCGTCCGGTGGCGCCCCGCCGTCGCGAGCCGGGCCCGCAACTGCGGGTCGCGGGCGAGACGGCTCATGGCGTCGGCCAGCGTCCGGGGCGAGTCGATGTCCACGGCGAGGCCGCCGTCCCCGGCGACCCAGGGCACGGCCCCACTGCGTTCGCCCACGATGACCGGGAGCCCCATGCCCATCGCCTCGGCTGTGATCATCGAGAACGACTCGATACGGGACGGGTGGACCAGGACGTGGGCCTCGGCGGCGATCCGGCGCAGCAAGGTGCCGTGCGCCAGCGGGCCGGCGAATTCGACCCCGGCCGTGAGTCCGTGTGCGGCGGCCCACTGCCGGGCCGGTCCCCGCGCGTCGTGTCCATCGCCGCACAGCAACAGCCGGGCGCACGGGAGTTCGACCCGCAGGAGAGCGAAGGCGCGCAGCAGCGTTGCCGTGTTCTTGAGCGGCCCCCAGCCCTGGACGGCGGTGGCGAACACCGGGGCGGCGTCGGGCGGCGCAGTGGCGCTGGGCAGATGCTCCATGCGCACCCCGTTGGGGATGACCTCGATGGGCCGTCGGACACCCAGCACCCGGCGCAGATGCCGCGCGGTGTAAGGGCTGTTGGCGCTGAGCGCAGTGGCGCGGTGGACGGCCGGGAGAGCCATGGAGTGGCGCAGCCAGCGGTAGGCGCTGCGCATCTCCCAGGCGTAGCGCAATGGGGTGTCGTGGGCGGTGACGAAGGAGGGCAGGCCGCTGGCGATCGCGGCCAGCGCGAACTCGTACGTCCAGTGGGCGCTGACCAGGTCGGCGGGGTGAGCCCGCATCGCGGCCGCGAGCCCTCGTCGTTCGGCGCGGAACAAGTCCTTCAGCCGGTGTCTGGCCCGCGCGCGCTGCGGTACGACGACGAGGTCGATGCCCTGGCCGCTGTACACCTGCCGCCCGGTGACGGCGCCGCTCAGGGCGTACACCGTCAGTCGGTGCCCCTGCTCCAGCCAGGTCCTGGCGAGCCAGCCGGTGCACGGTCCGCTGTAGACGGCGGGCAGCCGCGCGGGCAGCAGGTGCTGGAGGGGGGTCAGGTCGACGGGGCCTGCGAGGCCGATGTGCATGGGTGGCTCCTCGGATGGGATCTGACGAGACCGTGGCGGCGGGCCGTGGCATAGACGGGCAGACGGGTGCGGAGCACGGCGCAGGCGAGGGCCACCGGGAGCATGGCGCCGAGGCCCAGCAGCAGCCCGTAGTGCGGGGGATGGGAGCGCAGGCCGAGCGCGGCCGAGAGACCGAGTGCGGTGCCGACCGCCGCGTGCACGGCGTGCGCGAAGAGCAGCGGACGTACCCCGAGGACCTTGGCGGTATGCCAGTGGGCGAGCTGGACGAGATGACCGGCCAGCGGGGCGACCACGGTGGCGCAGGCGGCGAGGAACAGGCTGTGGTACGCCCGGGCGAAGCAGAGCATCAGCGCGGTCGCCCCGATGGCGGCGAGCTGGGCGCGCAGCAGGGCTCTGGTGTCCATGCGGACGGTGTCGACGGAGCTCGCGGTGGAGCAGAGCATCCACAGCGCGGCCCCGGCCGCGAGCACCGGAACCAGGCCCGCGGCCGTCTCCCAGGTCGGCCCCAGCAGCAGGAGCAGCGCGGCCGGCCCGAGACCGGCGAGCGCGCCCAGGCCCATCAGTCCCACGGCGGATGCCGAGCACAACACGTCATGCACCGCCTGCGGAGGAATCCTCCCGGCCGCGCGGGCGTCGGCCAGCGCCGGGGTGACGGCCCGGTGGAGGCCCTGCGCGAGGACGGTCAGCGGGATACCGGTCAGGAGAGCGGCCCGCGAGTAGTGACCGGCCGCGGCGGCGCCGAGGGTGGCGCCCGCCAGCCACAGCGGGGCGTTGTTGGTCGCGGACTGTACAAGGCCGTACCCGGTGAAGAAGCCGGAGGAGCGGAGAAGTTCGCGGGCTGGAACGGGAGGGCCGACGGGCAGCCGTGCGGGCGTAGCGGGCACCGACGGCGCGCCGTGCTCCGTCGGCGCCTGTGCCGCGGACGCCGGGCGGGGACGGCGGCGCCACGGCCGTGCGGCGGCCGGGGAGCGGCGCCGTTCGGGTAGCAGGGCGCAGGCGGCCAGGACCAGGGTGCAGGCCGCGGACAGCGGGAACGCGGTGGCCAGGGCGTAGGGGTTCCAGCCCGCCAGTAGGAGCGTCAGCGCCAGGGCCGATCCCGTGATCTGGCCGGCCAGTTCGGCGCGTACCGCCGTACGAGGACGCTCCAGCCTGCGCAGTGCAGCGACCGCCGCCAGCGCAGCCGGCTGGACCAGGAACTGCGCCGCCAGCACGCGGAGCATCCCGGCCGTCTGCGGGTCTTCACAGACCGCCGTGAGCAGCGGGGCGGCGAACAGCGCGGCGCAGAAGCAGACGAGGCCGAAGACGGCGGCGAGTGTGAAGACGGTACGCAACAGGCACCTGGTGAGCCGCTCGGCGCGCAGCACACAGGTGGCCAGGCCGGAGTTGGCGACGTAGCCGAGCAGGACGGTGACACTGCACGCGGTGGCGTACGCGCCGAAGTGGTCGGGGGACACCAGGCGCGCGGCGATCGCCGTGTAGCCGAGCTGGAACAGCATTCCGAGCAAGGAGCCGCCGTAGTTCCAGCCGAGGCTGCGCGTGACTGCGCTCATACGCCGATGGCGTCCATCGCGGCGATCTCCTGCCAGGGGTCGGCGCGCGGTGCGGGCACGGTAGCCAGGTGGCGGGTGAGCATGTGCCGCAGCGCGTTGGTTTCGGTGAGCCGGGTACGGACCCACGTGTGCCCGGCGAGTCCGGCGGCATGCAGCTGTGCGGGGTCGGCGCGCAGCAGTTCGGTGACCCGGTCGACCGCTTCGGCGGGGGAGTCCACCAGGTGCAGGCCGCACTCCGGGCCCGGCAGCCAGCCGGTGTTCAGGGGCCTGGTCGTGACGTGCGGACGTCCCGCGAACAGACTGATCGGCAGCCGGTTGGAGAAATAGCCGTCGCGGCCGGGGAAGTGGTCCCAGTTGGCGCTGATCCGGGCGGTGCGCAGGGCGTCCACCTGATCGTCGAACGGGACGGGTCCGAGTGCGCCCCGGCCTCGCCAGCCGTGGCCGTGCACGGCGAACCGGCAGCCGGGCAGCCGCTGGAGGGACCGTACGAACCGCCGACGCTCCCGAGCGCCGTCGATCCGTTCGAACACCCCGAAGCGGACGAAGCAGCTGCCGATGTGCATCACGTCGTGTGCCGTGGCGTCGACGCCCGGGACGGGCCCGTCGTCCCAGAGGCGATGGGGCACGGTCTGCGGGATGTATTGAACGGGCCGCCGGGTGTACCTGCCCAGGAGACGGGCCTGGATGCCGAGGCCCGGGGTGAAGACGGTGTCCGCGTACCGCAACCAGGGCTCCATGGAGGGCAGGACGGGTTTGCGTCCGCCCCACGGGTCGCCCTCCCACATCACGACGGTCGGTGAGCCGAGGCGCCGCAGGAGGTCCGCCACATCCGCGTCGGTCCAGGGGAAGTTGCCCGGTGTCTGGACGAACAGGACTTCAGGGCGGGCCCGTTCGGCGGTCCGGAGGATTTCGGCCAGCGCGGCCGCGCGGCCTGCCGACAGCAGCGCCGCGGGGGCGAGTGGCACGTGGGTGAGTGCGCCGTCGATGGCCAGGGCACGGAACGCGCTGCCGAAGCTCAGCCGCGGACCGGGCGGTTCGCGGTCGTTGGTGAGGTGGAGGACGGCCGGCGGGGTCACCGGGCCACCTGCCCCTCGGGCAGCTGTGCGCCCAGCTCGGCGTCGGTCATGAGGCGGGCCAGGTCGGGGGTCAGCACGGTCGGCCGCCAGCCCAGCTCGCGTTCAGCCTTCGACGCGTCGCCGACCAGGTCCGGCACCTCGGAGGGCCTCAAGTAACGCTCGTCGAACCGTACGTGGCGCTCCCAGTCAAGGCCCGCGCGCTCGAAGCAGAAGGTGAGGAAGTCCCGGACGCTGTAGCTGGTGCCCGTGGCCACCACGTAGTCGTCCGGCCGGTCGCACTGGAGCATCCGCCACATCGCGTCCACGTATTCGGGCGCGTAACCCCAGTCGCGGCGGGCCTCCAGATTGCCGAGGTGCAGGAACTCCTGCTCGCCGCGGGCGATCCGGGCCGCGGCCCGGGCGATCTTGCGGGTCACGAAGGTCTCGCCGCGCCGGGGTGACTCATGGTTGAAGAGGATGCCGTTGACCGCGTGAATTCCGTACGCCTCACGGTAGTTGCGGGTGATCCAGTACGCGTACACCTTGGCGACGGCGTACGGGGAGCGCGGGTGGAAGGGCGTCGTCTCGGACTGCGGGGGCGCCGTGATCCCGAACATCTCCGAACTGGAGGCCTGGTAGAAACGGCACGGCAGCCCGGTCATCCGGATGGCCTCCAGCAGCCGGGTGGTGCCGAGACCCGTGGTGGTGCCGGTGAACTCGGGCTCGTCGAAGGAGACGCGGACGTGCGACTGGGCAGCCAGGTGGTAGACCTCGTCGGGCTGGATGTGCTCCAGGAGGGCGGCGATCCGGGAGCCGTCGGCCAGGTCCCCGTAGTGCAGGCGGAGCCGGGCATCCGGCTCGTGCGGGTCCTGGTAGAGGTGGTCGATCCGCTGGGTGGTGAAGGTGGACGAGCGGCGGATCAGGCCGTGCACCAGATAGTCCTTGGAGAGCAGGAGTTCGGCGAGATACGAGCCGTCCTGTCCGGTGATGCCGGTGATCAGCGCGGTTCTACGGGACATCTGACGGCTCCTGGGTTGCGGAGGTGGGGAAGGGGGTTCCGTGGAGCAGAACGCACCACACCACGGTGAGCAGCAGTACGGCGGCGGACAGTCCGCCGAGAGCGCGCAACGGAGCCTCGGTGGTGCACGCCACGATCAGCAGTGTCACCAGCGCGGTCGAGAGGCCACTGGTGTGCGCGGAGGCCCGCCGGGCCTGTACGACCAGGGAGCTCACCAGCAGACACAGCCCGGCGAACCCGATCAGACCGGACCCTCCGAGCGTTTGCATGACCTGGCTGTGCGCCTGGCCGATCCAGTGGTCCGTGGTGCCGAAGAGCTCCAGTCGGTGGGCCGGGCTGAACAGAGTGGGCCCGTAACCGAACAGCGGATTGCGCTCGAACTCGTCGTAGGCGAGCCGCCAGGCAAGGGTGCGGCCGTTGAAGTCCCCGTACATCGGATCGGCGGCGAGCCGGGCGAGCGCGGCCTGTACGGGGGCCGCCATCAGCACCATCAGGGCGGCGGCGCCCCCGAAGACGGTGAGCAGCTGCCTGCGGAGCACGGTCCGGCCCCATGCGCCGTGAACGAAGAACACCGAGGCGGCGCAGATCCAGCCCGTTCTGGACTGGGTGAGCGTCAGGGCGAGGAGCGCGGCGGCCGCATGGATCGCACGGCCGCGCCACCGCCCCACCGGGGTGACTTCGAGGAGCAGAGCCGCAGCCATCAGGGGCGCCAGATGGTTCGGGTTGGGGGCAAGGCCCATGAACTGGCCCCAGCCGAGGCCGAGGAAGTCCCGCCCCCCGTCGCCGTGGGCGGGCAACAGGAAGGCCCAGCCCGGTGCGACCAGGATGCTGAGCAAGCTGCCCCAGACGTAACAGCGCAAGATGATGCGGAGTTGGCTCAGCACCTCGGGGAAAGGGCGGCGGGGGCACAGGTAGAGGGCGGCGAACAGCAGCGGCGCGAACACCACCGTCGCGTCCAGAGCGCCGTGCTCGCCGAACACGGCCGACAGGACGGGGCCCGCGGCGAACGCGACGGCGGCCCAGGCGAGCCCCTGGCCGGTCCTGGGCGGGCGCGCACCGGCCCCCGCGCCCTGGAACACAGCGCGGGTCACCAGGGCTGCCGCCAGGACGGACACCAGCAGGATCACGCTCTGGGAGAAGAGCAGTTGCAAGCCGGAGAGGGGTTCGCCGGCTGCCGTGCCGAGTCCGTGGTAGAGATGGGGGACCAGGGGGGCCACCGCAATGGTGCCGAGCCCGGTGATCCACAGCAGCAGGGCGCCGCCCCCGGCGACCGGCGCGATCGGCCCGGTCACCGCGGGTACTCCCCGCCCCCCACGCGCCGCCCGGCCAGAGCCCGCGCCACCGTCTTCAGGTACGGCGAGACCATCAGCAACGGTGCCCATGGCCATGCGTGCCGTCGGCAGTACACCCACCACTGGCGGGGCGGCAGTTCGCGCTGCGAGGTGACGCGGCGCAGCGCCTCGCGCACCCCGATGCCCGGTTCGCGGGAGCCGGTGTCCGGCGGGTTGCGGTCGCAGCTGCCCACGTGGCGTGGGCTCACATAGGCGGGGATGCCGGCCCGACGGGCGCGGAAGCCGTGGTCGTAGTCACCCATGCCGTGCCGGAAGACCTTGTCGATGTCACCGATCCGTTCATGTACGGCGCGGGGCAGGAGCACCACATTGCCGTTGTACGTGTCACAGGGCTCGGGCCGTCCTGTGGGCTCGACCAGGGTGAGTGCGCGGCCGCTCCGTCCGGAGTACGTCGTATGCGCGCCGTTTCGTGCGCGCACCGCGCCGACGACGACGGCGCCGGGCCCGACGGCCCGTACGGTGTCGAGCAGGACGGCGAGGGCGTCCCGGTCCAGTACCACGTCATCGTTGAGCCAGAGCTGGTACTCCCAGGGCGGCAGGCCCGCGGCGTGGCTGTTGCGGCTCGCGATGCGCATGCCCTGGCCCCAGTAGACGTCGTCGCCGACCGTCACGACCTCGACCCGCGGGTGCGCCGCCCGGACCGCCTCGGGTGTGCCGTCGGTACTGCCCGCATCCACGAGGTGGATCCGCACCTCCGTGTCCTCGGGCAGTCCGCGCTGCACGCGGAGGGCAGAGAGGGCGGACAGGGTCTTCTCGCGACGGTTGTGACTGGTGATCAGCACGGCGATATGGGCTGGCAGCACGAAGGACTCCTCCGGTCAGGCCCCCATGGTTGCCAGACAAACCAGACAAATTAGTCTAACCTGGCCGGGCGCGCTGCCCGAACGACCCGATGAGGTGCACATCTTGGAACTTCGCAGCATCCTGAGAGCACTGGCCAGGAGCTGGCCCGTCGTGATCGTCTGCACGCTGCTCGGGGTCTCTGCCGGCTGGGCGGCCACTGCGCTCTCGACCCCCGTCTACCAGGCGCACGCCCAGCTGTTCGTCTCCGCCCGGTCCGGCGGCGAAACCAGCGAGCTCCAGCAGGGCAACAGCTTCTCGCTGGCCCGGGTCCAGTCGTACGCATCGATCGTGACCAGTCGTCAGGTCACCCGGCACGTCGTCTCCTCCCTAGGCCTCGACACCACGCCGGACGAACTCGCCGGCCGGATCACCGCGGAAGCGCCGATCGGCACCGTGCTGGTCAACATCACGGTCAGGGACACCGAGCCGCGTCGCGCGGCGGCCGTCGCGGATGCGGTTGCCTACCGCTTCAGCGATGTCGTCGAGCGCCTGGAGACCCTCGACGCCCCGTCCCCCAACGGGGTGGCCAAGTCCCCGGTGAAACTGGGCGTCACCCGGACCGCCTCGGTCCCCTCGGTCCCGGTCAGCCCGCGTCCTGCTCTCAACCTTGCCGCGGGCCTGATCGCCGGTCTTCTGCTGGGCGCGGGGGCCGCCCTGCTCCGGGAGACGCTCGACGTCACCGTCAAGTCTGCGGACGCCTTGGCTGCCCTCACCAGCCTGCCCGTACTCAGCTCGATTCCCTTCGACAAGGACAGCCCGCAGCAGCCGCTCGCCGCCGGTGCCGCAGGGCACTCGGCGCGGGCCGAGGCATTCCGTCATCTGCGGACGAACCTGCAGTTCGCCCAGATCGGCGACCGGCCTCGGGTCATCGTCGTCACCAGTTCGCTGCCCGGCGAAGGCAAGACCAGCACCGCGGTCAACCTCGCCTTCTCGCTCACCGAGGCCGGCACCTCCACCTGCCTCGTCGACGCCGATCTGCGCCGCCCCTGCGTGGCCCACACCCTCGGGCTCGTCCAGGACGCCGGCCTCACCAGTGTGCTGATCGGCCAGGCGCGGATCGGGGATGTGATGCAGACGGCGGGCGGGCTCTCCGTCCTGACCAGCGGCCCCGTCCCGCCCAACCCCACCGAGCTGCTCGCCTCCGACCGGATGGCGGAGTTGCTGCGCGAACTCGCCGCCGGCTACGAGGCCGTGATCGTCGACACCGCCCCGCTGTTGCCCGTGGCCGACACGGTGGCACTCGCCACTCTCGCCCACGGTGCGCTCCTGGTCGTACGGGCCGGAAAGACCCCGCGCGACCGGGTCGCGGCGGCCACCGAAGCCCTGCGTACGGTGGGGGTGCGGACCCTCGGCACGGTCTTCAGCATGAGCCCGAAGCCGAGGCAGGGGGGATACGGATACGGATACGGCGACCCGTCGGCCGCACTGACCCCGCCGCCGCGTTCATGTGCCGAGGATGAGCTGTCCCAAGGAGCAGCGCTGCTGCGGGGTGGGGTCAAGTGACGCGCCCCGGCGGCATCCCGCGGTATCGAGGAGACCTACCCGTGGATGACGGCGACGCGGCTCGGCTGACCATCCTCTTCGTCTGCACCGGCAATGTGCACCGCTCCCCCCTGGCCGAACGGCTGCTGGCGGCCAGGCTCCCGGAAGCGCGGGTGGGCAGTGCGGGCACCAGGGCCCAGCACATCGCGGGCATGCATCCGGCGACCGGTTCCGTGCTGAAACAACTGGGCGGGAACAGTGCGAGGTTCACGTCACGGCTATTGAGGCCGGAGCTGGTTGCGGAGGCCGATCTCGTCCTGGGTCTTGAGCGGGAGCACCGGGAGACGGCCGTACGCCTGTGGCCGGCGGCCATGCGCAAGTGCTTCACGGTCAGGGAGTTCTTGCGGCTGGCCCAGGGGGAGGCGGTCCCGCCCCGGGAAAGGATCGCCCGGGCCGCGGCCGCCCGCGGCAGTCGGGCGCCGGTGGAGCGGGCCGCAGACGGGATCGCAGATCCCTGGGGTGCCTCGTACGACGTATTGCTGACGTGCGGGCGGGAGATCGACGAGGCGGCCGCGGAGTTGGCCGGGCTGCTGGCGGAGGGCCGCCCGTGAGGCCAGCGGCCTGCTCCTGGCGGACAGGGGTGATCTTGGTCGAGGACCCGTCTACCAGGGGCTTCTTCGTTCCGTACAGCCGTTGACCCCCCAACAGCCGGGCATCGCGGGCAGGTTGGAAAAGGCTCAGTGCGGCATAGGCGCTGACATCCATAGCGAAGATGCCGTTCCTTCCCTCTTCTCCTTCCGCCTGAGGAGGTCCGCTTCGTCCTACGCGAATTGCAGCATGGTCCCGGTGTATCGAACCGTTCGGCGACGGCCGCGAGGCGTGCGTGCGCCTGCAGTGTGATAGCCCGTGGCTGTTACCGGCGCGGGGCGGACTGGTCCGGTGTGTCCCACCACCGGGAGCCCAGCCGGGCCACCGCGGCGGTCGCGCATACCTCGCGCACCACGCCCCGTATCGCGGCCAGGCCGGGCTCGTCCCGCCGGGACGCGGCCCAGGTGAGGAGCGCGCTGGATGGGGGCAGGTCGACGACCTCCAGGTAGCGGATGCCCGGGCGTGGGAAGAGCTCGCCCGCGGCACCCGCCACGAAGGCGATCCCCTGGCCGAGGCCGACGGCGGAGACGATGCCCTCCATGGTGGTCGCGCCGTGATCGGTGTAGCGGACGGTGGAGCCGTCCGGGCGCGGGTCCGCGGCCCAGTAGTCGCGCCACGCCTGCGGGAGACGGTCTGCGAGGCCGATGACCGGCAGGCCGGCGAGATCGGCCAGCGTCACCCGGTCTCGGGCGGCGAGTGGATGGGTGTCAGGAAGACAGACGAGCCGGGGCTCCGGGGCCACCTCCATGGCCTGGATGCCCGGCGGCACGGGCCCGAAGCACAAGACGGCGTCGGCCCGCCCTTCCAGGAGGGCCTGCGCCTGATCGACGAACCCGATATCGCTGAGCTCCACCTCCAGGCCGGGGTGGCGCTCACGCGCGTGCTCGACGATGGTCCTGATCACGGGCAGCGCGGTGACGTAGGCGCCGAGGATCAGCCGCCCCGACAGCGCTCCCACCCGCCCCGCCGACTCGGCGGCCTGCCGCAACTCGTCGGCGGCGTCCACCACGGCGCGCGCGTGGGGCAGGAGGACCTCGCCCGCTGCCGTGAGCTCCACACGTCGTGTGGACCGCTTCACGAGCGTCAGACCGAGGGTCTCCTCCAGGGCCCGGATCTGGCGGCTGAACACCGGCTGACTGATAAACAGCCGTTGGGCCGCGCGTCCGAAGTGCAGTTCCTCGGACAGGACGATCAGCAGCCTCAGCTGGCGGGGACTGGGATCGGACGCCCTGCCTCTGGTCATGCCGGAAAGGCTATCAATCCCGCCGATCACCGCATCATTGATCGCTTCCACCCGGGGTGCGGAGCCGCCAGACTCGGTTCCGGGCCCAACGAGGGGCCACATGGCGCCCAGTCGGTGCGAGCACTCCCGCTCGGCTCACCGGTCCAGGGCCAGTCTTTCGTCGAACTTCCGGGAGGACCTCATGTCACGAGGCAAACGCTACTGCCTGGCGTTGGGGACGGCCGCCGTGCTGCTGTCCGGAGCTGGTGTCGCCGCGGCGGCCCCGGCCGGCGTGGAACCCCGTCCGGCGGCAGGCTCCGTGGGCACCCCGTCGGACTGGTACTACGCCGGCACCTACCGCACGCTCGACAACTGTGTCACGGCCGGCCGGTCTTCCGGGCAGCAGTGGCGGTGCGAAAGGGTCACGGCGTCCACGAAGTACGCGCTGTGGCTCAACGGCTAGTCCCGGGCCGAACCCGGCCTGTGTCGGCCGGAGTTCTGTCGCGGCAGGGGGAGCGCCACCGCCGTACGGCGTCGAAACCGCGGCGAACGTGCGGGGGCGATCACGAAGAGCGCGCGCAGGCAATCACGGCCGTGCCACGCACACGGACCATCAACACAATGGAGGAAGCGATATGAACGGAATGGGCAAGTGGAGGACGAAGGCGGTCATGGCGGCGGCCCTCGCGGCCGGGAGCCTGGCCGTCACGACGGGATCGGTTTCGGCGACCCCGCTCGGGGAGGACATCACGGTGGTGACCTCGGACGTGAACCGCGGCGGACGTGCGACGTGGCACCACAACCGCGACTGGCTGCGGGTCTGTGACGACGCCGCGGACGGACGGCGCGTCGCGGCGCGCATCGACGGCAAGGAGTGGATGTACGAGGTGCGGGGCAAGGGCAAGTGCTCCGACTTCGATCAGTGGGACTTACCGGAGGGCAAGAAGGTCAAGGTCACCGTGTGCCTCCAGGACGGTGCGACCGGCAACAAGTACGCCTGCACCACCGGGTACGGCGAGGCCATCGCAGAGCCGTCCCGACGCTGACGCACCCACCGCACAGCACGGGATCCCGCTCCACCATGGCTGCCCTGTCCGCCTCCGCGGACGGGGCAGCCCCCCATCCAGCGGAGGTCCTGGGGCGGCAGCCGTCGCGCCGCGGAGGATCTTCCAGTTGTTCATCTGGGCGAAGGTGCGCTCGACGAGGGCCCGGACCCTGCGGGGTTCTGCGTTGTCCTCCTCCTTACCGCGCAGGAGGGGCTGGCTGAAATTCACTCTGATCGAACCCTGGCCGGCTGCGCCGGACCCAGGGGCTCACGCAGTGCGGTGGTCGGACCAACCCGCGTCAACCTGATGAAGTATTAGAAAAGTCAGCAATCGGTCAGCCCGAGTCCTGGAAGACCCGGGGAAAGCTGACCGAACTCGCGAACGGTTGTAGGCTGCCGGGACCGCCCTTGACCTGTGTGAAGCGGGCAGGGAGCAGACATTTTGGGAGCTTCTTCATGTTTCGGACAATGTTCAAGTCCAAGATCCACCGGGCCACCGTCACCCAGGCCGACCTGCACTACGTCGGGTCCGTGACCATCGACGCCGATCTGCTCGACGCCGCCGACCTGCTGCCGGGTGAGCTCGTCCACATCGTGGACATCACCAACGGTGCTCGGCTGGAGACGTACGTCATCGAGGGTGAGCGGGGGTCCGGGGTCATCGGGATCAACGGGGCCGCCGCGCATCTGGTGCACCCCGGGGACCTGGTCATCCTGATCAGCTACGCACAGGTCGAGGACGCCGAGGCGCGGGCGCTGACGCCGCGCGTCGTGCACGTGGACGGCGAGAACAAGATCATCGAGCTGGGGGCGGACCCGTCCGCCCCCGTGCCGGGTACGGACCAGGAGCGCAGCCCCCACGCGGTGGCTGTCTGAGGGGAGTCGGGGACCATGGCGATCGAGCTGCTGGACGAGCGCAAGGCGGGGCGGCTGCTGGCCGTCGAGGACGGCGCGGTGGTGGGCTTCATCGCCTACTTCGTGCTGGAGCGGGAGCCCCACGCGCTGGTGGCCGTCCACACGGTCGTGGAGCCGGGGCACGAGGGGCGGGGGATCGCCGGGGACCTGGTGGGGGCCTTCTACGCGATCGCCGAGGGGGAGGGGGTGCCGGTCGTGCCGCTGTGTCCTTACGCCGCTCGCTGGGCCGCCAAGCACCCCGAGCGGGCGCCCGTGCCGCCGGCCGAGGTCGTCGACGCCGCCGTCGGGCAGCTGGACCGGGACTCGGCTCTGTGGTGACGGAGCTGACCCTGCTCCACACCTCGCCCGCGCACGTCCCCGTCTTCGACGCGCTGCGCGACGCACGGCACGCGGGGGCCGCGCTGCGGCACCTGGTGGTCCCGGAGCTGCTCGACCGGGCCCGTGAACTGGGGCCGGAAGCCGTGCGGGCCGAGGTGTCCGGGGTGCTGGCGGGGGTACGCGGGCCGGTGCTCGTCACCTGTTCGACGGTGGGCGCGGTCGCGGAGTCCCTCGCACCCGCCCTGGGGGTGCCCGTGCTGCGCGTGGACCGGCCGATGGCGGCCGAGGCCGTGCGCACCGGGCCGCGGATCGTCGTACTGGCCACGGTGGAGTCGACGCTCGCGCCGACCGGGGAGCTGATCGCCGAGGAGGCCGCCGGGCGTGCGGTGAGCGTGCGGACCCAGGTCGTCGAGGGGGCCTGGGAGCGGTTCGAGGCCGGTGATACGGACGGGTACCTCCGGGCGGTGGCCGACGCCGCGGACGCCGTCTCCGATGCCGACGTCATCGTGCTGGCCCAGGCCTCCATGGCCGGGGCCGCCGCGCTCGCCCGCACCGGCGTTCCCGTGCTCTCCAGCCCCGGGCCGGGGCTGGCGGCCGCCCTGCTCGGGGGGCGTACCGGCTGAGATCGGGGGAAGGTGAGGTTTATGGTGCGAAAACTTGAGCAGACACAGCCGCCGGTCCCCGAGCCCGACCCCGTCCCCTCGCCGAACCCGCCGCTGCCGGACCCCGGACCGGTGCCGCGGCCGGTGCCGCCCGTACCGCCGCCGTTCCCCGAGCCCGACCCCGTACCGCCGCCGCCCGGGCCCGCGCCCATCCCGCAGCCGGGACCGTTGAGCTGAGGTCAACTGCCGGTGGGGAACGGCTGGTTGTGGTCCTTGTCAGGACATCGGGGCGCCGTTAGGTTGTGCGGTTCCTGATGTCTTCCAGGGGGGCTCCCATGGGTGTACGGGGCCGGCACCGCCGGTACCAGCCGAGCAGCATCAACCGGGCCTCGCTCGTCGTCACCGCAGGTGGCGCGGGCATCGCCCTCCCCCTCATCGGCGCCGGGGACGCCCAGGCGGCCTCCGTGGACACCTGGAACAAGGTCGCCTCCTGCGAATCGACCAACAACTGGCAGACCAACACGGGGAACGGCTACTACGGCGGCCTCCAGTTCAGCCAGAGCACCTGGCGCGAATTCGGCGGCACCGCCTACGCCCCGCGCGCCGACCTGGCCACCAAGGACCAGCAGATCGCCGTCGCCGAGAAGGTGCTCAAGGGGCAGGGGCCCAAGGCCTGGCCCGCCTGCGGACCCCAGGCCGGGCTCAGCCGCAGCGCGACCGCCCCCAAGACGGAGGCCGCGCCCGCCGCCAAGCCCTCCGCGCCCGCCGCGAAGCCGCCGCAGGCGCAGGCACCCATGGACCGGATCCAGCCGACCAAGGCCACCACCGGGACCCCCGTCAGCATGCCCCGGCCCACGGGCACCTCCGTCCTGCCCAACCCGTACACCGTCGCGCCCGGGGACTCGCTCTCCTCCATCGCCGGCCGGCAGCACGTCGAGGGCGGCTGGCAGGCCCTGTACGAGACCAACCGCAGCACTGTCGGCGCCAACCCGAACCTGATCTTCCCGGGCCAGCGGCTCACCCTCCGGATCACCGCCGCGCCCCCCGCGCAGAACCCGGAGAAGCCGCCGCGCACCGCCGAGCCGGTCCCGGCCACGCCGGAGGACGGCAAGGCCGAGCAGAGCAAGCCCAAGCAGCCCGAGCAGGCCAAACCCGAGCAGCCCAAGCAGCCCGAGCAGGCCAAGCCCGCCGAGAAGCCCAAGCCCGAGCAGGCCGCCAAGCCCGCCAAGCCGGCCGAGAAGCCCGCCTCAGCGGAGCAGAAGCCCGCCTCGGGCGGGTTCACCGCCCCCGTCGACGCCGAGCTCGGCACCGCCTACCACGTCGCGGGCTCCTCCTGGTCGAGCGGCTACCACACGGGCGTCGACTTCCCGGTGCCCACCGGTACCAGCATCAAGGCCGTCGGCCCCGGCACGGTCGAGTCGGCCGGCTGGGCCGGGGCCTACGGCTACCAGGTCGTCATCAAGCACGCCGACGGCCGCTACTCCCAGTACGCCCACCTCTCCGCGCTCGGCGTCAAGGCCGGACAGCAGGTCTCCGGCGGCCAGCGCATCGGCCGCTCCGGCTCGACCGGCAATACCAGCGGCCCCCACCTGCACTTCGAGATGCGCACCGGCCCCGGATACGGCTCCGACATCGACCCGCTGAAGTACCTCCGCGGCAAGGGGGTCGGCATCTGACCCCCGCACGTGCGGCGGCACGGCCGTGAGCAGGACCAGGCCGGCCGCCGCCAGCGCGCCGCTCGCCAGAGCCGCCACGGCCCCGGTCGTCCCGTACCGGAAGCCCTCGTCGAACAGGGTGACCCCCACGGCGGCCGCGACCACCGGGTTGACCACCGTCACCGTCGCCAGCGGTGCCGTCAGCCCCGCACCCCGGTAGGCGGCCTGGGACAGCAGCAGCCCGAACGCCGCCAGTACGGCGATCGCCGCCAGGTCCGGCCACAGCCCGACCGGCCCGCCCGTCGCGTCCGGGGCCACGCCCTCGGCCACCGACTTCGTGAACACCGAGGCCATCCCGAAGGCCGTACCGGCCGCCGCGGCCAGCAGCACGCTGCGCAGCACCGCCCGCCGCATCCGCCCCGCCGCCAGGACCAGCACCGCCACCGCCACCGCCGTCACGGTCAGCAGCAGGCTCCGCTCCCCGCCCGCCAGGGCCTGGTGGCCCCGCCCCTCCCCGCCCGTCAGGGCCAGCAGCCCG
Source organism: Streptomyces sp. NPDC029216 (assembly GCF_040648015.1). Taxonomy (NCBI): domain Bacteria; kingdom Bacillati; phylum Actinomycetota; class Actinomycetes; order Kitasatosporales; family Streptomycetaceae; genus Streptomyces; species Streptomyces sp. NPDC029216. The sequence goes on from NZ_JBEZWL010000012.1 coordinate 52,215, forward strand.
GCCAGGCCCACCGTCGCCAGCATCGCCCCGCGCCAGGCCGCCGCGCCCGCCCGGCGCCCCACGAGCACGGCCGCCATCGGGAGCGCGAACACGATGGTCAGCGCCCCGAGCGGCTGGACCAGGCTCAGCGGTCCGTACGCCAGCGCCACCACGTGCAGCAGCGCGCCCAGGCAGTTCAGCGCGACCGCCGCCCACCAGCCCGCGCGGCGCAAGGGGGCCAGCGCGCGGCCGTCCGGGGAACTCGTCGCGACGCGTTCCTGGACGATCGCACCGCCCGCGTACGCGACGGCCGACACCAGACAGAGCAGAACCGACAGGGCCAGGGCACTCATGGGATCCACCATGCCCCACCCGGGCCCGCAGTTCATCCGTCCGAAGGCCCCTTGATCACAGGTCGAGTCATCCTCCTGGCATACACCAGAGGGAGTACGCGCAAGCCGCACCTCGGGGACGAAGGGGCTCGATCCCCTCCATAACGTGACAGCCCGCTCGCGGTCGGTGAGGGCGCGGGGATCGGGTTTGGTCCCGGGCGTGTCGGCTCCGTACAGTTTCCGTTTTGGGGACTTCCGCAGCAGGCGGACGCGGACGAGCGAGCAAGGAACGGCAGCGGCCATGACGGTGACCGATACCGAAGACAACCAGGCATACGGTCCGGGCATCGACCCCGAGCGCCTCGCCGTCTGTCTCAGCGTGCTCGACGAGCTCGACAAGATCGACGTCGACCACCCGGACGCCATCGCCGTACGCCGCGCGACCGCCGGCATCTACCGGACGGTCAAGCAGCGCCGCCGCCAGGAGCGCCGCGCCGCCAAGACCGCCAACGACAAGGCCGTCACCGAGGCGACCGCGACCGGCTCCGCCGAGCGCATCGACGACGAGACCGAGGGCATCCTGCCCACCTCCGTCACCGAGGCCGGCCGGATCGCCGGGATACTCCAGCGCCCGCGCTCCTGCTACGTCTGCAAGACCCGGTACGTCGAGGTCGACTACTTCTACCACCAGCTCTGCCCGGACTGCGCCGCGACGAACCGGGCCAAGCGCGAGGCCCGCGCCGACCTGTCCGGCAAGCGCGCGCTGCTCACCGGCGGCCGCGCCAAGATCGGCATGTACATCGCGCTGCGGCTGCTGCGCGACGGCGCCCACACCACGATCACCACCCGCTTCCCCAAGGACGCCATCCGCCGCTTCAAGGCGATGGAGGACTCGGCGGACTGGATGCACCGCCTGGAGGTCGTCGGCATCGACCTGCGCGACCCGGCGCAGTCCGTGGCGCTCGCCGAGCAGGTGGCCGGGGCCGGCCCGCTGGACATCCTGATCAACAACGCGACGCAGACCGTGCGCCGCCTGCCCACCGCCTACGCCGCCCTGGTCGAGGGCGAGAGCGCCCCGCTGCCGGCCGGCGAGCTCCCCGCCCACCACGTCATCGGCGCCTTCAACTCCGGCGCGGTCGACGGCCTGGCGGCGCTGCCCGTCGGCGTGAGCGGGCTGGAGGCGCAGAAGGTCGCCGACCTCGCCCTCGTCGCGGGCAACGCCAGCCTGGAGCGGCACCTCGCCGGTACCGCCATCGACGCGGGCGGGCTGCTGCCCGACGTCGTCGAGACCAACACCTGGGTGCAGACCATCGACCAGATCTCCCCGGTGGAGCTGCTCGAAACCCAGCTGTGCAACTACACCTCGCCGTTCATCCTGATCAGCGCGCTGCGGGCGTCGATGGCCGAGGCCGCCCGCAAGGCGTCCAGCGGACGTGCGTACGTGGTCAACGTCTCGGCGATGGAGGGCGTCTTCAGCCGCGGCTACAAGGGCGCGGGCCACCCGAACACCAACGCCGCCAAGGCCGCGATGAACATGGTGACGCGGACCAGCGGCCAGGAGATGTTCCAGTCCGACCGCATCCTCATGACCTCGGTCGACACCGGCTGGATCACCGACGAGCGCCCGCACTTCGACAAGCTGCGCCTGGCCGAGGAGGGCTTCCACGCGCCCCTCGACCTGGTCGACGGCGCGGCCCGGGTCTACGACCCAGTCGTCCGCGGCGAAGCCGGCGAGGACCTCTACGGCATCTTCCTGAAGGACTACTCGCCCGCCAACTGGTAGGCGGCAGTACCACCACGGGCCGGCCCCGTCCCCGCGTTCCAGCGGGGGCGGGGCCGGCCCGCGGCCCCGGCGGCGGCGCCGGCGGCGGTCGCGGTGGACGTGCCCCCGCAGCAGGTACGGGTCCAGGTGGAGAACGGAACCCGGATCGACGGGCTCGGCGGACGGGTGGACGCGGCCCTGCGCGCCACCGGCTTCGACACCACGGGCGCCCCGGGCAACGGCGCCGGCCGCGCGGTCCGGCGCACGGTGATCTCCTACGACCCGCGCTGGGACCGCTCCGCCCGCACGGTGGCCACGGCCCTGCCCGGCAGCGAACTGCGCGCCGTCCCGGGACAGGGCCGCACGGTGCTGGTGATCGCCGGCTCCGACTTCGCCAAGGTCGTACCGGTGCGGCCCGAGGACCCCTACCAGGACACGGAGACGCAGGCGGTCACCGGCGACCAGGTGGTGTGCGGCCCGTAGTCGGCTACTTCACGCGTTCCAGGAGGGAGACCTCCAGGCCGCGGACCGTCTGGCTCTGGGCCACCCGGTAGTGGCCCGCCAGCGCCTCGGCCTGTTCCTTCGGGAGCTTGTGGTACGGGTTCTTCGTGCCGCTCCAGGTCACCACCCACACCCGCCGGGTGGTGCCGAGGCACCGCTCGGGCTGCGCGCACTCCTGCGGGAACAGGTCGTCGCTCGCCACCGCCGAGCGCTCCGCGAAGACGTCCCTGAGCCGGACGCGGTCCGGCAGGAAGTACTCCACCTGGAAGTCGATCATGAACACCCGGTCCGCGCCCCGTACGGGCACGAACCCGTCCCCGGGCCGGTAGCCCTGGGCGATGACGCGCGCCGCGGCCTCGCCGTCGAGGCCGACCCTGGCCCACTCGGTGCGCTGGTGGCGCTGGTCGGGCAGGCCGAGGAGGATCAGCGCGGCCAGGGCGAGCGCCCCGGCCCGCCGCGGCCGCAGCGCGGCCAGGGCGGCGGCCGCGAGCACCACCCAGGCGGGCAGGGTGAAGAGCACGTAGCGGTCGATGAAGTACGAGGTGCTGCCCTGCGAGACCACCCAGGCCGCCGCGATCGGGGTCGCCCCCGTCAGGAGGAGCTCCAGCGCGGGCCGCCGGCCCCGGCTCCAGGCGAGCGGGAGCAGCACCACCGCGGCGAGGGCCAGACCGATGGTCGGCGAGCCGAAGAGGTTGTTCCACAGGTCGGCGATGCTCCGCAGGTGCGGGGTCTTGATCCAGCCGATCTGGCGGCCCGCCTGGCGCTGCCCCAGCAGCACCAGCGGCACCACTGGCACCAGGCCCACCGCCACGGTCACCGCGAAGGCGACGACGGTGCGCCCCCTGCGGTCCTGGCGCCAACGCAGGAGCACGATCAGGGCGTGCGGCAGCAGGAAGAGCAGCGACACGACGTGGAACAGCCCGGCCGCCGCCACGGCGAGGGCGTACGGGGCCCAGCGCCGCGGGGCCGGCCGGTCCAGCGCCCGCAGCAGCAGCCAGGTCGCGGCGCTGACGGCCAGCACGACGAAGGCGTACGACCGCGCCTCCTGGCCGTACCGGGAGACGGCCGGCACGAAGGCGAAGAGCAGACCGGTGAAGACGGCCGTCCGGCGGTCGAAGAGCCGGCGGGCAGTCAGCACGGCGAAGGCCGCGGCGCCGGCCATGGCCAGCGCCGACGGGAGCCGGAGCATGGCGGTGGAGTCCCCGAAGACGGAGACCCAGCCGTGCAGCAGCAGGTAGTACAGGCCGGACACGGCGTCGACGTGACCCAGCATGGCGACCAGCTCGCCGGTACTGCGCGTGGCGGCGTTCCAGCTCGCCAGCTCGTCCCGCCAGGGCTGCGCCCGCCCGATGCCGAACGCCGCGACGGCGAGGGTCAGCAGGGCGGCCCACAGCCAGTCGGGCACCGGCAGCCGGCGGGCCGCCGCGGGCCCCTCGTCCGGCCCGGCGCCGCGGTGGCCTGCCGGGTCGGCCGGCCCGGCCGGGGGGACGGGCAACGTGCGTGCGGAGGTCATCGGGTGGCGGCGCCTTCTGCGAGGACGGCAGGCCGCTCGTCGAGCGCGGCGCGGCTGCGTACGGGCGGATCGGACTTGGGCAGCGCCAGGCCGGGAGCGTCCAGCATCCGCCGCATCAGGGCCGACAGGGGCCGCTCGGCGTACCGGTGCACGATCCAGGAGAGCAGGAGCACGGCCGCGAGCACGGCGCCGAGGGTCGGCCAGACGCCCACGCCCTGGTCGCGGGCCCAGCGGATCAGGGCGAACCCGATCTCCTGGTGCAGCAGGTACACGGGGTAGGTGAGCGCGCCGGCGGTGGTGAGCCACTTCCACTGGACGCGGTCGAACGCACCCATCGCCGCCGCCAGCACGACCCCGAAGGCGGCCAGGCAGAACAGCGTCATGACCTCCCAGCTGAGCGGGTGCATCACGCCGTACTTGAAGCTGGCGCCCGTGCCCAGCAGCTGGTGCTGGGCCACCAGGAACGAGAACCCGACCGAGCCGAGGAGCAGCCAGTTCGCACCGAACCGGTAGATCAGATACATGACCACGCCGGCGATGAAGTACGGCGCGTACTCGGACATGACGAAGAGTTCGAGCAGCTTGTTGTCCGAGCCCCGGGCCACGACCGACAGGATCATCCAGATCCCGCAGAAGCTCAGCACCCGGCGGTAGGTCAGCCCGAGGGCCACCACGACGGCGAAGATCAGGTAGAAGCGCAGCTCGACCCAGAGGGTCCAGTAGACGGGGTCCACCTCGGACACGCCGAGCGGCTGCTGAAGCATCGTCATGTTGGACAGGAAGTCGGTCATGCTCAGGTGCGACCGCTGCGGCCTGGTCGTCGCGGCGTAGTTGACCACCAGGCCGGTGAGCAGGATCGCGACCCAGTACGCGGGGAAGAGGCGCACCACCCGCGAGGTGAAGTACTGCCGGGGCGTGCGGCCCCAGCAGGACATGCAGATCACGAAGCCGCTGATCAGGAAGAACAGCTGGACGCCGAGGAAGCCGTATTGGCTGAACCGCTGCAGCCCCGGCATCAGCTTCTCGGGGGTACCGCCCCATACGGTGGGGTAGCGGTTGACCCCGGTCCAGTGGAAGGCGACCACCATCAGGGCGGCCACCAGCCGCATGCCGTCCAGGGCGCGGAGCCGTGGCCGACGGGGCCCGGCCGGGCCCTGGCGCTGCGACTCCGCTCCTGATGACCGCGGGGGCGGTATGGACTTCGGCATGGTGAGTGCATCTCCGCAGCAGGAACCGGTGGGGGGACCACGCCACCGCCCGGATACCGGGCGTTCGGACGTTAGCCGAGGAGTCTACGGGTGGCCGCAGCCTCGACCGAATGGATCATTCCTCATCGAGACCCTCGGCGGCGCGGCGCTCGCGGAGTTCCTTGATCGCCTGGCGGCGGGCCAGGCGGTGGGTGCGGCGGATCTGGGCCTCCTGGTAGCGGCGCTCGTCCCGCTCGGTCTCCGGGATCACCGGGGGGACCTGGCGGGGCTTGCCGTCGGAGTCGACCGCCGTGAAGACGAGGTAGGCGCTGCCGACCTGGGTGGCGGGGGTGGACTCGTTCCACCGCTCCGCGAGGACCCGTACGCCGATCTCCATCGAGGAGCGGCCGGTCCAGTTGACCTGCGCACGGACGTGCACCAGGTCGCCGACGCGGACGGGCGCGAGGAAGGCCATCTCGTCCATGGAGGCGGTGACGGCGGGCCCGCCGGAGTGCCGCCCGGCCACGGCGCCGGCCGCGTCGTCCACCAGCTTCATGATCACACCGCCGTGCACGGTGCCGAGGAGGTTGGTGTCGCTGGCCGTCATGATGTGGCTGAGGGTGGTCCGGGACGCCGAGATCGGCTTGCCCTCCGGTGCCTCCGGTATCTGTGTCATGCAACCACCTTAAGTGCGTCCCGGAGGCATCAGGTGTGCAACAGCACCGGTACGAACACCCCACCGGGGTGTCCCGGGGGGCTCCCGGCCGGGCATTCTTGTGCGCATGAGTGACTGGGACGGCTTCGGTGGCGAGCGCGACGGGCGCGGCCGCCGCGATGACGGGTACGGGCGCGGCAGCGGGCAGCCGCAGCCGGAGGGGGCGCAGCGGATGCGTCACGTCCAGCGGCAGCCGCAGGCACCCCGGCCCCCGCAGTCCCAGCCCCAGCCCCGGCCCGCGCAGCGCCCGGCCCGGCCGCAGGTCCCGCCGCAGTCCCCGCCGGGCGCCCGGCCCGGCTCCGGCTACGGGGTGCCTCCGCAGCAGGGTCAGGGCCCCGACTCCTCGTACGACAGCGGGTACAACACCGGCCAGGTCTACGGCCGCCCCTCCGGCCCCGGTGGTCCCGGCGGCCCCGGGCACCCCGGCGGCACCGGCGGCCCTGGCGGCCCCCGCCGTCCCGCCGGTCCCGCGCCGGACTGGCGCAGGCGGATCAAGATCGGCTCCATCGTGCTGGTCTCCGCGCTGCTGGTGACCACGATCGGCACCTACTTCTGGGCCGACTCCAAGGTCCGCCGCGAGGTCGACCTGTCGAAGGTGATCGAGCGGCCCAAGGAAGGCGACTGCACGACCTACCTGATCGTGGGCTCCGACAGCCGCGAGGGCATGTCCGACGAGGAGAAGAAGAAGCTCCACACGGGCTCCGCCGAGGGCAAGCGCACCGACTCGATGATGATCCTCGCCAAGTGCTCCAGCGGGAACACCATGATCTCGCTGCCGCGCGACTCGGACGTGGAGATCCCCTCCTTCGTCGGCTCCCAGTCGGGCAAGAAGTTCGCCGGCACCGGCAAGCGGACCAAGCTCAACGCGGCGTACGCGGAGGACGGGCCGGAGCTGCTGGTGCGCACGGTCGAGTTCAACACCGGTCTGCGCATCGACCACTACGCCGAGATCGGCTTCGCCGGCTTCGCGAACATCGTGGACGCCCTGGGCGGCGTCGAGCTGGACATCGAGCAGGGGTTCAAGGACGAGAAGTCCGGCGCCGACTTCAAGGCCGGCCGGCAGACCCTCAACGGCGAGCAGTCCCTGGCGTTCGTCCGCACCCGGTACGCGTTCGCGGAGTCGGACCTGCAGCGGACGAAGAACCAGCAGAAGTTCCTGTCCGCCCTCGCCAGCCAGGCGGCCACGCCGGGCACCGTCCTCAACCCCTTCTCCCTCTACCCGGTGATGGGCGCCGGCCTGGACACGCTCATCGTCGACAAGGACATGGGGCTGTGGGACATGGGCCAGATGTTCTTCGCGATGAAGGGCATCAGCGGCGGTGACGGCGTGTCGATGAACATGCCCATTTCCGGCCAGCGGGGCGGAAACCTCGTCTGGGACAAGGCGAAAGTGCAGCAGCTGGTCAAGGAGATCCAGAACGACCAGAAGGTCACCGTCAGGGGTCAGTGACCCGCCCCTGAACGGGTGAGGGTGTGGTGTATCCCCAACCGGGCGTTGTGGACAGTGCGATGGTTTTCTCGTAAGACTGTTGCGGCCCATGCGCCGGGGGATAGCGCGGATGGGCCCGTGTTCCGGCGCGGCCGTCGACATTTCGGGCATGCGTCCGTCCTGCCCGTGGAGTGTTCATGTCCCTGCACCCGTCCCCGCGCGTCCTCGAAGAGCGACGGGAAGACGGCGACAGACCCCTTGTCCTGCCCGCCCTGCCGGAGCAGGCACAGCCGTCCCCGCACGCGGCGGGGCGCCGGCTGCGCGTCCTGGACGGGCTGCGGATCCTCGCGGCGCTGCTGGTGCTCGTCCACCACTACACCCGTCAGGAGCTGTGGGGCCGCGACGCGTTCGGCTGGCTGACGGTCGTCGGCCGGTACAGCTGGATGGGCGTGGAGCTGTTCTTCATGATCAGCGGCTTCGTCATCTGCATGTCGGCGTGGGGGCGGCCGCTCGGCAGCTACCTGCGCAGCCGGGTGATCCGTCTCGGGCCCGCGTACTGGTTCTGCGTCCTGGTCACCATGGGCGTACTGCTGTCCTTCGGCAAGCCCTTCGGCGGCGCCGGGCCGGGGCTGAGCCAGATCCTGACGAACCTGACGATGGTGCAGACCCCGCTGGGGGCCGCGCCGCTGGACGCGTCGTACTGGACGCTGTGGTCCGAGGTCCGCTTCTACCTGATCTTCGCGGTGGTCGCCTGGACCGGGCTGACGTACCGCAAGGTGCTGAACTTCTGCTGGATCTGGACCGTCGCCTCGCTGCTCGCCCCGGGCTCGGGCCTGCCGGTGCTGGGCGTCCTGGCCAACCCGGACTACTCCCCGCTGTTCATCTCCGGGATCTGCTTCTACCTGATCCGGCGCGAGGGGCCGCGGGCGGGTGAGCCGTGGGCGCTGCTGGTGTTCTCCTGGCTGCTGATGCAGCGCTGGCTGAACGACATCGTGCACTGGAACACCGTCAAGGGCGACCGGCTGTCCTGGGAGATGTGCCTGCTCGTCATCACCCTGTGCTACGTGGTCATGGCCGCCGTGGCCCTCGGCTGGCTGGACCGGATCAACTGGCGCTGGCTGCCGGTCGCGGGCGCCATGTCGTACCCGCTGTACCTGCTGCACCAGCAGGCCGGGCTGACGATGCTGAGGCAGTGGCACCGCGACGTGGAGCCGTGGACGCTGATGCTGTCGGCGATGGCCGTGATGCTGCTGGCCTCCTGGCTGATCCAGCGCTTCGTGGAGCGCCCGGCGGCCCGCTGGCTGAAACGCTTCCTGGAGCGCCGGCCCACGGCCACCAGGACCTGACGGCGGCCGGACAACGGCAGAAGGGGCGCCCCCGGCCGGGGGCGCCCCTTCTGCTCGTCCTGCTCGCCTACTTCTTGCCTACTTCTTGCCTGCGGCGGCGCGGAGCTTCCACGGCATCGCGATGGACTCCAGCTGCACGGCCAGGTTCATCTTCGACTCGCCGACGGTGCGGTCCTCGAAGTGGATCGGGACCTCCATCACCTGGAAGTTGCGGCGCAGGGCCTTGAACTTCATCTCCACCTGGAAGCTGTAGCCGGCGCTGCCGATCGACGCGAGGTCGATCGCCTTCAGCGCGGCCGCGCTCCACAGGTTGAAGCCGCCCGTGATGTCGCGGACGCGGGTGCCCAGGATGGTGCTCGCGTACGCGTTGGCCCAGCGGGACAGCAGCTTGCGGTGCGCGCCCCAGGCGTCGGACAGGGTGCCGCCCGGCACGTAGCGGGAGCCCACGACGAGGCCCGCGCCGGTGGAGCGGGCCACGCCCAGCATCTCGGCGATCTTGCCGGCCGGGTGGGAGCCGTCCGCGTCCATCTGGAGCACGTATTCGGCGCCGTCCTCCACGGCCTTGGCCATGCCGGCCGCGTAGGCGCGGCCGAGGCCGTCCTTCGCGGTGCGGTGCAGGACCGACATGCGCGGCTTGCCGTCCTCGGTGAGGAAGCCCTCCGCGAGCTCGTCGGCGATCTTGCCGGTGCCGTCGGGCGAGGAGTCGTCGACGATCAGCAGGCGCAGGCCCGGCTGGTCGAGACCCATGAGCAGCTCCACCATGCCCGGGAGGTTGCCCGCCTCGTTGTAGGTCGGCATGACCACGGTGAGGGGGGTGTGCGCCCAGGTGTCGGGGAGCTTGGTGGTGGCGACGTCGGTCTTGCGGGGAGTCTGCTGCTCGCCTATCACAGGGTTATGCCTCACTGAAGTTGGTCACCGGTCGGAGGAGAAGCGGACGGCTGCGTCGGGCAGTTCGGCCTCGCACCACACCCGCACCCCTGCGCGAAGTTCGTTGTCAGCCCCTACGACGGCACCGTCACCGATGACGGCACCGGTCACGACGGTGCGCGAACCCACCGAGGCGCCGGCGCCGATGAGGCTGGCGTTCACCACCGTGTCAGCGCCGAGGACCGCGCCGTCCAGCACGATGGACCCCTGGACGACCGCGCCCGATTCGATCCGGGCGCCGGCACCCACCACGGTACCGCCCGACAGCTTGGCGCCTTCCGCCACCTGGGCACCGGGGAGGACGAGGGCCTCACCGCGGGGGCCGGGGACGGCCGGGGAGGCGACGATGCCGCGCACGAGGTCGGCGGAGGCCTGGACGAAGGACTCGGGCTTGCCGAGGTCCAGCCAGTAGGTGTCCTCGGTGACACCGTGCAGCTTGGCGCCGGAGGCGAGGAGGCCGGGGAAGGTCTCGCGCTCGACGGATACCGGCCGGCCGGCCGGAATGGAGTCGATCACGCTGCGGCGGAAGACGTAGCAGCCGGCGTTGATCTGGTCGGTGATGATCTCCTCGGGCGTCTGCGGCTTCTCGGTGAAGGCCAGCACCCGCCCGTCGGAGTCGGTGGGGACCAGGCCGAAGGCGCGCGGGTCCTCCACGCGCACGAGGTGCAGGGAGACGTCGGCGTCGGCCGTCCGGTGGGACTCGACCAGGCCGGCGATGTCGAGGCCGGTGAGGATGTCGCCGTTGAAGACGAGGACGGGGGAGTCCGGGCCGCCGGTCAGGCGCTCGGCGGCGTTGCGGATGGCACCGCCGGTGCCGAGCGGCTCGTCCTCGACGACGTATTCGAGGGTGATGCCGAAGTCGGATCCGTCGCCGAAGTAGGGCTCGAAGACCTCGGCGAGGTAGCAGGTGGCCATCACGATGTGCGTGACACCGGCGGCTGCGGCCCTGGCTATCTGGTGGGCGAGGAACGGGACGCCCGCTGCCGGAACCATCGGCTTGGGGGTGTTCACCGTCACGGGGCGCAGACGCGTCCCCTGCCCGCCGACCAGCAGGATCGCTTCCGTCATTTTGTTCTCTCCCCAACCGGTTCAGGCGTACGAAGCTTCAAAGTTAGCCCATCCCACACAGTGCGAAGCCCGGCGGCGCCCCGGCCGGGCCGCCTCCGGCAACGTTCCGGTTACGGCGGGTTCCGTACGATGCGGGCACACGGGCCCCCGCCTGTCCCCTCTATACGCGCACGGTCCGGCGCCCGGGACGGAAGAGCCCCTGCTCAACCCCGGAACCCCGCCCCCCGCATCCGCCGGTGCCGCGGGCCGGGCCGGCCCGGCCGGTCGCGGCCCGCCCGGACGGCAGCACGCCGGCTCCCGGGGGCGCACGGCGTCGGCGGTCCCGCCCGCTGGATCGGAATCGTTACAAAGGAGCCCTTCGCATTCACCGCGCGGGCGCCCGCGGTACGCCCGGCGGCGCAAGCACGACAAGGCCCGCGGCGGCTGCCGGGGGCCTTGTCGTGGTGCTGCGGGCGGGGCGGGGCGCGTTACGGCAGGTTGCGGGCCATGACGATCCGCTGGACCTGGTTCGTGCCCTCGTAGATCTGGGTGATCTTGGCGTCGCGCATCATGCGCTCGACCGGGTAGTCGCGGGTGTAGCCGTAGCCGCCGAGGAGCTGGACGGCGTCGGTGGTGACCTCCATCGCGACGTCCGAGGCGAAGCACTTGGCCGCGGCGCCGAAGAAGGTGAGGTCCTCCTTCTCACCTCCGGCGGCAACGCGCTCGGACTTGGCGGCGGCCGCGTAGGTCAGCTGGCGGGCGGCCTCGATCTTCATGGCCATGTCCGCGAGCATGAACTGGACGCCCTGGAAGTCGCCGATCGGCTTGCCGAACTGCTTGCGCTCCTGGACGTAGCCCTTCGCGTAGTCCAGGGCGCCCTGGGCGATGCCGAGGGCCTGGGCGGCGATGGTGATGCGGGTGTGGTCGAGGGTCTTCATCGCGGTGGCGAAGCCGGTGCCCTCGGCGCCGATCATGCGGTCGGCGGGGATGCGGACGTTGTCGAGGTAGACCTCGCGCGTCGGGGAGCCCTTGATGCCGAGCTTCTTCTCCGGGGCGCCGAAGGAGACGCCCTCGTCGGACTTCTCGACGACGAACGCCGAGATGCCCTTGGAGCGCTTCTCCGGGTCGGTGACGGCCATGACCGTGTAGTAGTCGGAGACGCCCGCGTTGGTGATCCAGCGCTTGACGCCGTTGAGGACCCAGAAGTCGCCGTCGCGGACCGCGCGGGTCTTCATGCCGGCCGCGTCGGAGCCCGCGTCGGGCTCGGAGAGGCAGTACGAGAACATCGCGTCGCCCTTGGCCAGCGGGCCCAGGTACTTGGCCTTGAGCTCCTCCGAGCCGGAGAGGATCACCGGGAGGGAGCCGAGCTTGTTCACGGCCGGGATCAGGGAGGAGGAGGCGCAGACGCGGGCCACCTCCTCGATCACGATGACCGTGGCGAGGGCGTCGGCGCCGGCGCCGCCGTAGGTCTCGGGCACGTGGACGGCGTGCAGGTCGTTGGCGACCAGGGCGTCGAGGGCCTCCTGCGGGAAGCGGGCCTCCTCGTCGACCGCGGCCGCGAACGGGAGGATCTTCGCCTCGCAGAGCGCGCGGACGGAATCGCGGAGCATGTCGTGCTCCTCGGCCGGGCGGTACAGGTCGAAGTCGGCAGAACCCGCCAAGATCTTTCACTCCCCAGGTGCGGCGCCGAGTGGCGCTCCGGCGACCGTGTGTCGCCGGCACGCGCTCGGCGCGGGATGCTAACTACCGTTAAGTAACCCAAATTCTAGTTCCCGGCGCCGGTGCAGCGATATGTGGCGCGTACGTGAGCTGCGTGACAGCCGGACACTCCTGGGAACGTCCCCCCGGACCGGCCCGACTATGCTCGGGGGCCGCAAACGGCCCCGCACCTCTGGAGCATCCATGGCCCCCCTCAAGATCACCGTGATCGGCACCGGCTACTTGGGCGCCACGCACGCCGCGGCCATGGCGGAGCTCGGCTTCGAGGTGCTGGGGCTGGACGTGGTGCCGGAGAAGATCGAGATGCTGGCCGCCGGCCGGGTCCCGATGTACGAGCCGGGGCTGGAGGAGCTCCTCGCCAAGCACGTCGCCGGGCTGCCGGGGGCGACCGGGCGGCTGCGGTTCACGCAGTCGTGGGAGGAGGTCGGGGAGTTCGGCGACGTGCACTTCGTGTGCGTGAACACCCCCCAGAAGCACGGCGAGTACGCCTGTGACATGTCGTACGTGGACTCGGCCGTGGAATCCCTGGCCCCCCATCTGACGCGGCCCGCGCTCGTGGTGGGGAAGTCCACGGTGCCGGTGGGCTCGGCCGAGCGGCTCGCGGCGAAGCTCGCCGCGCTGGCGCCGGCGGGCGAGGACGTGGAGCTGGCCTGGAACCCGGAGTTCCTGCGCGAGGGCTTCGCCGTGCAGGACACCCTGCACCCCGACCGGATCGTCATCGGAGTGCGGGGCGAGCGCGGGGAGAAGCTGCTGCGGGAGGTGTACGCGACGCCGATGGCGGAGGGGACGCCGCTGGTGGTGACCGACTTCCCGACCGCCGAGCTGGTGAAGACCGCCGCCAACTCCTTCCTGGCGACCAAGATCTCCTTCATCAACGCGATGGCCGAGGTGTGCGAGGCCGCCGGCGGTGACGTCGTCAAGCTCGCCGAGGCCATCGGCTACGACGAGCGGATCGGCGCCAAGTTCCTGCGCGCCGGGATCGGTTTCGGCGGCGGCTGCCTGCCCAAGGACATCCGCGCCTTCATGGCCCGGGCCGGCGAGCTGGGCGCCGACCAGGCGCTGACCTTCCTGAGGGAGGTCGACTCCATCAACATGCGCCGCCGCGGCCACATGGTCGAGCTGGCGCGCGAGGCGGTGGGCGGCTCCTTCCTCGGCAAGCGGGTCGCCGTGCTCGGCGCCACCTTCAAGCCCGACTCGGACGACGTGCGCGACTCCCCCGCGCTGAACGTCGCCGGTCAGATCCACCTCCAGGGCGGCCAGGTCACCGTCTACGACCCCAAGGGCATGGACAACGCCCGCCGCGTCTTCCCCACCCTCGGCTACGCCGGCTCCGCGCTCGCCGCCGCCCGCGGAGCCGAGGTCGTCCTGCACCTCACCGAGTGGCGGGAGTTCCGCGAGCTCGACCCGGCCGAGCTGGGGGAGGTCGTCACGGACCGCCTGATCCTCGACGGGCGGAACGCGCTGGACCCGCTGCGCTGGCGGGCCGCCGGGTGGACGTACCGGGCCATGGGGCGCCCGCAGGCGTAAGGGATTTGGGGTGTGCGAGGGCTGACCAGGGCGTATACCGATACCCACTTTTGAAGGGTCTCAGTCAAGGAAGTGGAATAAATGACTGGGTAGACTTCGGGCCGATGACCACGACCAGCAGCCCCCCAGCCCACCCCACCGCATCCGCGACGGCGGCGCCCGCCACGCGTGACCGGCGGGCATCCTTCGAAGCGGCCATGCGAGGACGCGGCGCCCTGGTGGGCATCGCGGGCTTCTGGCTGGCCAGCCGGGCAGCGATGCTCTGGATGCTCGTCAACGACTTCTTCAGCTCGAACGTCGTCCGGGTGGAGGTCACCGCGACCTACCACAACTGGTACAACGTCCTCGTCCACTGGACCCTGCCGCAGCACGACATCATGTGGCAGTACCCGCCGGCGGCCGCGGCCATCTTCCTCTCCCCGGACCTGCTGCCGTTCCTCACCTACTTCCAGGCGTTCGTCGCCCTCACGGTGCTGTGCGACGGCGTGGTCCTGCTCGGACTCCTGCGGGCGGCCCGGCGCAGCGACGGCAGCATGGCCGGCGCGCTGGTGTGGCTGGTGACGCTGCCGATGATGATGGCGACCCCGTTCGCCCGCTACGACATCCAGGTCACCCTGCTCGCCGTCTTCGCGCTGCTCGCCATGCGCCACCGCCCCCGGGTCGGCGGGGTCATCGCCGGCATCGGCGCGATGGTCAAGGTGTGGCCGCTGCTCACCCTGCTCGGCACCCCGCGCGGCAAGTCCACGCGGGAGGCGTTCGTCGCGGCCGCGCTCTCCGGCGCGGCGCTGCTGGCCGTCTTCGCGGCGCTGTTCAAGGACACCCTCGGCTTCCTGGGCAACCAGGGCGACCGCGGTGTGCAGGTCGAGTCCCTCGGCGGTTCCGCGCTGATGGCGGCCCGGCTGGTGCACCTGTGGCCCGGCAAGATCAACTTCCAGTACGGGGCCTTCGAGTACGTCGGCCCGTACGTGTCGAGCATCGCGCGGGCCTCGCTCGGCCTGACCGTGATCGGCTTCCTGCTGCTCCTGCTGTGGCGCGTCAGGGCCAACCGCTGGTCGAGCGCGACGCCCTTCGACGCCGCGCTCTGCGCGATCATGGTCTTCACGGTCACCAGCCGCGTCATCAGCCCGCAGTACATGATCTGGCTGCTCGGCCTCGCGGCCGTCTGCCTGACCTCGAAGAACACCACCCAGCGCCCGGTCGCCTGGCTGCTGGTCACCGCCAACGCCCTGACCACGCTGATCTTCCCGGTCTGCTACGGCTCGGACATCCTCACCAACAGCACGCTCGGCACGATCCTGCTCTGCGCGCGCAACGGCCTGCTGCTCTACGCGACGATCTGGTCCGGCGTCCGGCTGTGGAAGGCCACCGTGCTGCCGAAGTCGGCGCTGCCGCAGCAGGCCCGGGAGCCGAAGGTGCCCGCGCCGCAGGCCGCCTAGGGGGCGCAGCCCTTGTGCTGTGCGGCGCGGGCGGTGAACTCCGCCTCGCGCAGCACCCGCTGGGCGTTGCCCCAGGTCAGCAGGGCCAGGTCGGTTTCCGACCAGCCCCGCTCCAGCAGTTCCGCGATCAGCCGCGGGTAGCCCGAGGGGTCGGTCAGTCCGGCCGGCCTCGGGCTTCCGTGTTCGGCGCCGAAGCCGGCGCCGAGGCCGACGCCCTCCGGGCCCGCGAGGGCCCGTACGTGTTCCAGGTGGTCGGCGACGGCGTGCAGGGAGTCGCCGGTCCGGTCGGTGTCGAAGGTGACCATCGCCAGGCCGCCCGCCGCGCGCAGCGCGAGCAGGACCTCGTCGGTGACGTTGTCCGGGTGCGGGTTGAGCGAGGCCGCCCCGGTGTTCGAGATGATCACCGGCGCCTTGGAGGCGGCCGCGAGCTGGCAGGCGGCGGCGGGCGGGCAGCCCGTCAGGTCGAGCAGCATCGCGAGCCGGTTCACCTCCTTGACCACCTCGTGGCCGAAGGCCGTCAGCCCCTCCTCGGCCCAGGGGGCACCGGCCGGCGCGAGCAGGCGTACGCCGAGGGCGTGGAAGGCGCGCAGCGCACCGAGGGAGCCGGTGAGGGTGCTGCCGGGGACGGGGCCGAGGAACGAGGCGATCCGGCCGCGGTTGCGGGCGTCGGCCATGTCGTCGGCGGTCAGCGCCAGACACAGGCTGTCGGAGTAGCGGCGCATCAGCGCACGCGCACCGTCGATCTGTTCGAGGGTCTCGCACACCGCCTGGGCGCAGGAGTCCGCGCGCGGCGGGCCCGGGGGCACGAGCAGGGTCCAGAACTGGGCGCCCACTCCCCCGGCGCGCAGCCGGGGGATGTCGGTGTCGACGCCGACGTCCTGGGTGTCGATGTCGTGGTACGGGCTCTGGCGCAGGGTCCAGATCAGGGTGTTGCAGCCGTCGGCGACGGGGTGGACGGCGAGCAGTGCGGCCGCGCGGTCCAGGTACCCGCCCACCGCGAGGGGGGCTGTGACGGGGGCGTCTTCGGCTCCGACGCCCACGGAGAGGGGTTCATCCTGCAGGTCGGCCATGGCAATCGCTCCGGTCTCGGCGGCAGCAGGGAGATATGGGGCCACCGTGACATGCGGGGTGGCGGTGCCGCCCGGCGAATGTGGCGTTCGGGTGGACGCCCGTACGGGAAGGGGGCGGGACCGGGGTGTCCCCCCGGTCCCGCCCCCTTGGTGCGCCCCCTTGGTGCGCGGCCTGGTGCGCGGCCTGGTGCGGAGCGGCTAGAGCACCGCGTTCGACGGGCCGCGGGTGGCCGAGAGGTCCCGGGCGACGGCTTCCGCGTCGCGCAGCGCCCGTACCGCGTTGGACCAGGTCAGCTTGGCCAGGTCGGCGCGGGACCAGCCGCGGTGCAGGAGCTCCGCGATCAGGTTCGGGTAGCCCGACACGTCGTCCAGGCCGGCCGGGGTGAAGGCCGTGCCGTCGAAGTCGCCGCCGATGCCGATGTGGTCGACCCCGGCCACCTCGCGCATGTGGTCGAGGTGGTCGGCGACGGTGGCGGCGGTGGCCACCGGGCGCGGGCGCCCGGCTTCGAAGGCCCGGTGCAGGGCCATCGCCTCGGGGGTGGTGTCGAGGTGGTGGAAGCCGTGGGCGCGCAGGTTCTCGTCTGCGGCCAGGGTCCATTCGACGGCGGCCGGGAGGATGAACTTCGGCACGAAGGTGGCCATCGCAACGCCGCCGTTGGCCGGCAGCTGCGCCAGCACCTCGTCGGGGACGTTGCGCGGGTGGTCGCAGACCGCCCGGGCCGAGGAGTGCGAGAAGACGACCGGCGCGGCCGACTCCGCGAGGGCGTCGCGCATGGTGGTCTCGGCGACGTGCGAGAGGTCCACCAGCATGCCGATGCGGTTCATCTCGCGCACCACCTCGCGGCCGAAGTCCGTGAGGCCGCCGTGGCGGGGCTCGTCGGTCGCCGAGTCCGCCCAGTCGATGGTGTCGTTGTGGGTGAGCGTCATGTACCGCACGCCCAGCCGGTGCAGGGCGCGCAGGGTGGCGAGCGAGTTGTTGATGGAGTGGCCGCCCTCGGCCCCCATCAGGGAGGCGATCCGGCCGTCGGCGCGGGCCGCCTCCATGTCGTCCGCCGTCAGCGCCCGCACCAGCGCCCGCGGGTAACGGGCGATCAGCTGCTCGACGGCGTCGATCTGCTCCAGGGTGGCGCTGACCGCCTCGTCGCCCGCGAAGTCGGAGCGGACGTAGACGGACCAGAACTGCGCGCCGACCCCGCCGGCGCGCAGCCGGGGGAGGTCGGTGTGCAGGTGGGCCGACTGGTCGCCGGCGATGTCGCGCCGGGCGAGGTCGTAGCGCACCTGCTCGCGCAGGGCCCAGGGCAGGTCGTTGTGCCCGTCGACCACGGGGTGCTCGGCGAGCAGCTCGCGGGCCTGTGCGAGCAGGTCCGCCGCGCTCACTTGCCGAACCCGAAGGACTCGGCGCCCGCGACCTTCGCGCGCAGCCGCTTGCCCTTCTCCGTGGCCTGGTCGTTGAGCTCCTGCTGGAAGTCGCGCATCCGGCCGAGGAGCTCGGCGTCGTGCGCGGCGAGCATGCGTACGGCCAGCAGGCCGGCGTTGCGCGCGCCGGCGACGGAGACCGTGGCGACGGGAACTCCGGCGGGCATCTGGACGATCGACAGGAGCGAGTCCATGCCGTCGAGGTACTTCAGCGGGACCGGCACGCCGATGACGGGCAGCGGGGTGACCGAGGCGAGCATGCCGGGCAGGTGGGCGGCCCCGCCCGCACCCGCGATGATCGCCTTCAGGCCGCGCTCGGCGGCCTGCTCCCCGTACGCCACCATCTCGCGCGGCATCCGGTGGGCGGAGACGACGTCGACCTCGTAGGGGATCTCGAACTCGTCCAGCGCCTGGGCCGCGGCCTCCATGACCGGCCAGTCGGAGTCCGAGCCCATGACGATGCCCACGACGGGGGAAGTGCTCATTCGGTGATCGTCCCTCTGAGGTAGCCGGCTGCGTGACGTGCGCGCTCCAGCACATCGTCAAGGTCGTCGCCGTAGGTGTTGACGTGGCCGACCTTGCGGCCGTGCTTCACGTCCTTGCCGTACATGTGGATCTTCACCTGCGGGTCGTGGGCCATGCAGTGCAGGTACGCCGCGTACATGTCGGGGTAGTCCCCGCCGAGGACGTTCGCCATCACGGTCCAGCGGGCCCGGGGGCGCGGGTCGCCCAGGGGGAGGTCCAGGACCGCTCGGACGTGGTTGGCGAACTGGGAGGTGACCGCGCCGTCCTGGGTCCAGTGGCCGCTGTTGTGCGGGCGCATGGCCAGTTCGTTGACGAGGATGCGGCCGTCGGTGGTCTCGAACAGCTCCACGGCCAGGTGGCCGGTCACGTCGAGCTCCTTGGCGATGCGCAGGGCCAGGGCCTGGGCCTCGCCCGCGAGGGCTTCGGAGAGGTTGGGGGCGGGTGCGATCACCGTGTCGCAGACGCCGTCCACCTGGATGGACTCGACGACGGGGTACGCCACGGCCTGGCCGTGCGGGGAGCGGACGATGTTGGCCGCGAGCTCGCGGACGTAGTCCACCTTCTCCTCGGCCAGGACGGGCACGCCCGCCCTGAACGGGGCCTCCGCGTCCTCGGGGGTGCGGACGAACCACACGCCCTTGCCGTCGTACCCGCCGCGCACCGTCTTGAGGATGACGGGGAAGCCGCCCACCTCTTCCGCGAAGGCCGCCACGTCCGCCGGATCGCTCACGATCCGGTGGCGGGGGCTGGGCGCGCCGATCTCGTCGAGCTTGGCGCGCATCACCCCCTTGTCCTGGGCGTGCACCAACGCGTCGGGCCCCGGCCGGACGGGGATGCCGTCCGACTCCAGGGCCCGGAGGTGCTCGGTGGGTACGTGCTCGTGATCGAAGGTGATCACGTCGCAGCCGCGCGCGAAGGCGCGCAACGTCTCCAGATCGCGATAGTCGCCGATGACGACGTCGTTCACGACCAGGGCCGCCGAGTCCTGGGGGGTGTCACTGAGGATCTTGAATCTGATGCCGAGGGGGATGCCCGCCTCGTGGGTCATGCGGGCGAGCTGACCGCCGCCGACCATGCCGACTACCGGGAACGTCACCTCTCCAGGGTATCCGCCGGTATTCCGCCATCCGGACGCAGGCCTGGCGCGGACCCGCCCGTGGGGCCCGGATGCCTTGTGTGGCTTGCGTCGCAGGGGGTGGCGAGGCGCGGACGGGCCGCCGGGGCGACACTTAACATGGTGGGGTTGACGAGATCGGGTGACACGCCTCGGGGCGCTGACGGCTCACCCCGCGACGCGCCCGTGGCGCACACGACGACTGACAGGGACTGAACCATCACATGAGCACGCCGAACGCAGTACCGCTGTCCGAGCGCTTCCGAGGCATCGCCCGGGAGGTCGTCAAGTTCGGCGCGGTCGGCGGCGCGGGCGTCCTGGTCAACTTCGGTGTCTTCAACCTGCTGCGCAGTACGACGGACCTGCAGACGGTCCGCGCGAACGTGATAGCCATCGTGGTCGCCATCATCACGAACTACGTGGGGTTCCGCTACTTCACCTACCGTGACCGCGACCTGGGCAGCCGGCGCCGCGAGATGATCCTGTTCGTGCTGTTCAGCGTGATCGGCATGGTCATCGAGAGCGGTGTGCTCTACGTCGCCACGTACGGCTTCGGCCTGGACAGCTCGCTGCAGAACAACATCTTCAAGTTCTTCGGCATGGCGGTGGCGACGGTCTTCCGCTTCTGGTCGTACCGGACGTGGGTCTTCAAGGCCCTGCCCACCGATGCCGCGCCCTCGCTGGTCGTGGAGCAGCGCGACGGGCACGAGGCGCCCGTCGCCCCCCGTACCCCGGAGCCTGCGGGCAACCAGGGCTGACGGCTACCTGACCGTCCGCTCCGGCTCCGCGCGTTCCGGGGCGGTACGGCTGAGGAAGAGCGCGAACACCGGCGGCTGACTCTGGAGGAGCTCCAGGCGGCCGCCGTCCGCTTCCGCGAGGTCCCGGGCGACGGCCAGGCCGATGCCGGTGGAGTTGCGGCCGCTGATGGCCCGCTCGAAGATCCGGTTGCCGAGGTCGCTCGGGACGCCGGGGCCCTCGTCCGTGACCTCGATGACGGCCTGGTTGCCGGTCACGCGGGTGCGCAGGGCGACGGTGCCGCCGCCGTGCATGAGCGCGTTCTCCACGAGGGTGGCCAGGACCTGGGAGACCGCCCCGGGGGTGGCGACGGCCCGCATGCCGGTCTTCCCGGAGCGGACGATGGCCCGGCCGGCGCTGCGGTAGGCCGGCCGCCACTCCTCCACCTGCTGTTTGACGACCTCGTCGAGGTCGAAGGGGACCGCGGAGCCGGTGCGGGGGTCGCGGGAGTTCGTCAGCAGCCGCTGGACGACGTCCGTGAGCCGCTCCACCTGGGTGAGGGCGATGGTCGCCTCCTCCCGCACGGTCTCCAGGTCGTCGGTGACCGTGATCTCCTCCAGCCGCATCGACAGGGCGGTGAGGGGGGTGCGCAGCTGGTGGGAGGCGTCGGCGGCGAGCCGCCGCTCGGCCGTGAGCATGCGTCCGATCCGCTCCGCGCTGGAGTCGAGGACGTCGGCGACCCGGTCCAGCTCGGGAACCCCGTAGCGCTTGTGCCGGGGCCGGGGGTCGCCCGAGCCGAGCCGTTCGGCGGTCTCGGCGAGATCGGTCAGCGGGGAGGCCAGCCGGTTGGCCTGCCGTACGGCGAGCAGTACGGCCGCCACGACGGCCAGCAGCGCCACCGCGCCGACGACGGCGAGGGTGCGCCCGACCTCCCGGGTGACGGTGGAGCGGGACTCCTCGACGACCACAACCTCGCCCTGCTCGCCGCGCGCCGTGCCCCGGATGACGTTGTCCTCGATGCGGTCGCCGACCTCGATCGGCGGCCGCCCGGGGAGGCTGATGCGGGCGTACGTGCCGACGTCCAGCTGCTCGGAGAGCGCGCCGGGGTCGACCGGCCGGTGCTCCAGGGCGTCGGCCTCGACGGTGCCCAGCAGGCGCAGCGCCTCGGAGCCGATGCGGTCCTGGGCACTGCTGGTGATGGTCCGGGTCTCCACGATGACGAGGGAGACCCCGAACACGGCGATCACGACGAGGACCACGGCGAGCGTGGAGTTGATCAGACGGCGGCGCATGTCCTGGAAGCTCTTCTGTCAGCTCTTCTGCCGGCTCTTCCGTCAGCTCTTCTCGAAGCGGAAGCCGACGCCGCGGACGGTGGCGATGTAGCGGGGGTTCGCGGCGTCGTCGCCCAGCTTCTTGCGCAGCCAGGAGATGTGCATGTCGAGGGTCTTGGTGGAGGACCACCAGGTGGTGTCCCAGACCTCGCGCATCAGCTGGTCGCGGGTGACGACGCGGCCGGCGTCGCGGACCAGGACGCGCAGCAGGTCGAACTCCTTGGCGGTGAGCTGCAGCTCCTCCTCGCCCATCCAGGCCCGGTGGGACTCGACGTCGATGCGCACGCCGTGGGTGGCGGGCGCCTGGGCGGCGTCGTTGGCGCCGCGCCGCAGCAGGGCCCGTACGCGGGCCAGCAGCTCGGCGAGGCGGAAGGGCTTGGTCACGTAGTCGTCGGCGCCGGCGTCCAGGCCGACCACGGTGTCGACCTCGTCGGCCCGGGCGGTCAGGACCAGGATCGGGAAGCCGTGGCCTTCGGCGCGCAGTCGCCGGGCCACCTCCAGGCCGTCCATTCCGGGCAGTCCCAGGTCCAGGACGACGAGGTCGACGCCGCCCTGCAGTCCGGCCTCCAGGGCGGTGGGGCCGTCCTCCCGGACCTCGACCTCGTAGCCCTCCCGGCGCAGGGCGCGGGCCAGGGGTTCCGAGATGGATGCGTCGTCCTCGGCGAGCAGTACACGCGTCATGTGGGTGATGGTAGTCCGCGGCGGCTGAAAGGAGGTGCCTGCCTGCTTACCCCTCTCGAACTGGGGTTATTTACTACTACCGGCCTTCGAACTTGACGAATCGGTTCCCGCGTCGCCTGTGATCCATATCTCAATCCCTTCCATATGCATCGGTGCCCTGTCGTATGGTGGCGGAACGCCCGATGCACTATCGAGGGGACATTTGCGCTCAAATCCGAGCCAAGAACCTCAAATTCTGCTCTGGCCGGTCTGATCCGGCCCAGATGACAGTGAATGACCTATGGGCCGGGCCCGGCGCGCGAGGAGGCGTGCAGGGCGTGGATCCCGGTTACGGCTGCCCCGTCACCCCGTCACTACGGGGAACGAGACCCCAGGGCGTGGGGTGGGACTTCCGTCGCCGGTGCCGGCCGCCCCCCACCGGGCGCTGAACAGCTCACGAAGCCAAGCGTCCCGATAAAGCAAGGATCGACCATGGCTTCCAGCCTGACGAAGGACTCGGCGAGCGCAGCTCACGAGAAGACCTTCCTCGGCCACCCCGTTGGCCTGGCCACGCTGTTCATGACCGAGATGTGGGAGCGATTCTCCTACTACGGCATGCGTGCGCTTCTCGTTCTCTACTTGGTCTCCGGCGGCGCTGACGCCGCTACCGGCAGCCAGGGCGGGGGCCTCGCCTTCACTGCCGCGACGGCCACGGCGATCTACTCCGTGTACGTGGCGATGGTCTACCTCATGGCCATGCCCGGCGGCTGGTTCGGCGACCGCGTCTGGGGCGCCCGCAAGACGGTCGCCGTCGCCGGCGTCGTGATCATGGCGGGCCACGTCTCGCTGGCTCTCCCCGGCCAGATCGCGTTCTTCGTCGGCCTGCTGCTCGTCGCGGTCGGCTCCGGCCTGCTGAAGGCCAACATCTCCACGATGGTCGGCCACCTGTACAAGGGCCTGGACGACTCGCGCCGCGACAGTGGCTTCACGATCTTCTACATCGGCATCAACGTGGGCGCCTTCGCGGCCCCGCTGGTGATCGGCACCATCGGCGAGACCGTCAACTGGCACCTCGGCTTCCTGCTCGCCGCCATCGGCATGGGCGTGGGCCTGGTGATCTACCTGTTCGCCGGTCGCACCCTGAACCCCGAGAGCAGCGTCGTCCCCAACCCGCTGTCCCCGGCCGAGCGCAAGGCCGTGATCGTCAAGGCCCTCGCCGTTCTGGCCGTCATCGCCGTCTTCTACGGTGCGGTGGCCGCGGCCGGCATGTTCACCATCAAGTGGGCGCTGTACCCGATCACCATCGCCGGTCTGCTCATCCCGGTCGCCGTCCTGGTGCGCATCAAGCGCGACAAGGACCTGTCCACCGGCGAGCAGTCGCGGATGAGCGCCTACATCTGGTTCTTCGTGGCCGCCGCCGTGTTCTGGATGATCTACGACCAGGGCGGTTCGACCCTCTCGCTGTTCGGTGACAAGAACTCCGAGCGCAGCCTGTTCGGCTGGGAAGTCCCCACGGTCATCTTCCAGGCGCTGAACCCGCTCTTCGTGGTGGCGCTCGCCCCGGTCTTCGCCGCCCTGTGGGTGGTCCTGGCCCGCCGCAACCGCGAGCCCAGCACCATCGTGAAGTTCTCGGGTGCCCTGGTCCTGGTCGGCGCCTCGTTCTTCATCTTCGCGCTGCCGCTGAACCAGACCGCCGGCAACGACACCAAGGTCACCATGTGGTGGCTGGTGCTGATCTTCCTGGTGCAGACCGTCGCCGAGCTGTGCCTGTCCCCGGTCGGCCTGTCGGTCACCACGAAGATGGCGCCGCAGAAGTACGCCTCCCAGATGATGGGTGTCTGGTTCCTGGCGGTCACCGCCGGTGACTGCATCACCGGTCTGCTGGGTCTGGCGGACGTGAAGCTGGACGGCGTCGGCATCATCCTCTTCCAGGCGGCCGCAGCCGTGATCGCGGGCCTCGCGATCTACATGTACCGCAAGAAGGTCAACGCCCTCATGGGCGACATGCGCTGACGCACCCCGCGCGAGCGCTGAACGGCCCGGCACACCGGAAGGTGTGCCGGGCCGTTCGTGTGTCAGCGCGCGCCTCCGCGCAGGCGGCGCCAGGGGGTGAAGGTGAAGACCGCGGCGCCGAGCAGGATCACCGTGCCGGCCACCAGGGTCAGGGCCCTGATCCCGCCGTCGTCCTGGGCGCCGGTCTCGGCGAGGCCGCCCGCGGCGGCGGCGGCGGACGAGCCGGAGGCGGCGGCGCCCGAGGTGGTGGAGCCGGAGCCGCCCGGCTGGGCGGTGGTGTCCAGTTCCAGGGAGACCCCGCTGCCGGTGGCCTTGCAGGGCACGTTGATCGGGGTGGAGCCCGGGGCCATCGTGACGTCGATCGTCAGCTGGTCGGGGCTGAGCGTGACCTTGCCCGACGCGCCGGGCTTGTAGGTGCCGGTCATGTCACTGAGGCTGACCGGGGCCTTCTCGGGGATCGGCTCGGCGTTGGCCGGGCCCGTGACCTTGACGGTGCCGCTGTCGGCGCCGCCGAGCTTGATGTCCATCGAGGGCTTGAGGGCACCGGCCGGGAGGGTCATCGGGGAGGCCATGGCTCCCTTGGCGGTCTTGACGGTGAGGTCGTAGCCGCCGCCGTTCTTCTTGGCGTTGACGGTGACCGGGGTCTTGATGCCGCCGGGGACCACCGGGCCGCAGTCGTAGGCGACCTCGACGGCCTTGCCGGGGAAGTCGGTCTGGCCGCCGGTGCCGCCGGTGGTGGAGCCGGTGGAGCCGCCGGTGGTGCTGCCGCCCGTCGTCGAGCCGCCGGTGGTGCTGCCGCCCGTCGTCGAGCCCGTGGTGCCGCCGGTGGTCGTCGAGCCGGTGGTGCCGCCCGTCGTACCGCCGGTCGTGCCGCCGGTGCCGCCGCCCGACACGTCGATGACGGCCCCGCCCTTCACCTCGCCCACCGGGGCGCACTTGGTGACGAAGGTGCCGAAGGAGAAGGTCACCGCCACCTCGTACTTGCCGGGGGTCACGGTGATCTTGCCGGCCTTGGTCAGCTTCAGCTTGCCCTTCATGACGGACATGACCATGGGGGCCTTCTTGGGGATCTCCGGGTTCTTCTTCTCCCCGACGACCTTGACCTCGCCTCCCCCGTCACTCGCGGTGAGCCAGCCGGTCGGCTGGACCGAGTCCTTCGGGATCACCATCAGGTCGGTGTTGTTCGACGCCGGCTTCACCGTCTCCCACGAGACGTCGACCTCGTCGCCGACCTTGGCCGTGGCCGGTGCGGTGATCCGTGCGGTGGTCTCGCCCTCGACCGGGTCGCCCCCGCCGGCCGGCGGTA
This sequence comes from Streptomyces sp. NPDC029216, assembly GCF_040648015.1. Lineage (NCBI taxonomy): Bacteria > Bacillati > Actinomycetota > Actinomycetes > Kitasatosporales > Streptomycetaceae > Streptomyces > Streptomyces sp. NPDC029216. The sequence goes on from NZ_JBEZWL010000012.1 coordinate 77,805, forward strand.
CGCACCTGACCTTGAACGTGGTTTCGGCGGCCTGGGCGGGGGATGCCGCCACTGCGATACCCGCGCCGCTGAGCAGCAGCGCGACCAGGGCCGCGCTCGCCCTCCGTTGGGTCTTCACTGGGGTCCCTTCGTCGTCGGACTGTGATCGGACGGTGCGGAAGGCTGTGGGGGCCCCTGATCCTGGGGCTGCCGGGGCTCCGGGGTGAACCACGGGAGGACCGGGGCCGAAGCCGGGGCCGGAGCCGGGGCCTGGGTCCCGGCGGCCGGGGCGGCGGGGATCTTCGGGAGGCGGGCGGTCACCGCCGGGGCCCCTTCCGGGGCCGGCCCGCTCCCCCGGTGACGGCCCGAGGCACCGGGGCGGGGACGGACCCGGTCGACGACGGCCATGCCCAGCCGGAAGAGCGCCGTCGGGATCACCACCAGCAGCAGGCCCCAGAACAGCAGCACCCCGTACGGCCGGTCCACGCCCCACGGCTGGGTGGCCAGGAGCGTCTCCCCGTACCTGAGGGAGACCGCGTAGTCGCCGTGGGCGCCCGCCGGGAGCTCCACGTCCAGGCCGATCTCCGCCTTGCCGCCGGGCGGGATGGTGCCCTTCCAGCGGGCCTCCTCCCACGTCGGGGCGAACACCCCGTGCGCGGTGCCCAGCCGGAAGACCGGGTCCTTGACGGGGGCCGAGCCGAGGTTGCCGACGGTGGCGGTGAACCTGCGCGACGGCGGGGCCCCGAACCAGGTCAGCACCCCGTCCTCGCCCTTGAGCCGGACCCCCGTGAGCAGGGCCAGGCGGGCGGTCCCGGACTCGGCGGGCAGGTCGGCCACCGGATGGTCGGTGATCTTCAGCGGGACGGCGACGGTGGACTGGTCGCCGTTGACCGAGGTCACGTTCACCACGCACGGGCAGGGCTTGGGCGGGGCCACGACCGGCAGCCGGGCGGTGAAGCGGCCGTCGTCGGCGACCGCGACGGCCACCCCGTCGGCGTTGGCGCAGCTGTTGGTGCCGCCGATCATGTTCTGGCCGCAGACCAGCAGCATGACCAGGGTCTTCGCCCGCCAGCCGGTGCCGGTGGCGGTCAGCTCGGTGCCCTTTGCCGCCTCCTGGAGGGAGAGCGCGACGGTGGGCTTCCCGTCGGCGGCCGGGGCGGCGGGAGCCGCCGGGGCCGGGGCGGCGGGAGCCGCCGGGGCCGGGGCGGCGGGCAGGAGGGCCAGCGCGAGCGCCGCCAGCGCTGCCCCGAGGCGGGATACGGCCCTCGGGCCGGGCGTGCGGCTCACCTGGAGGCTCCCGTCAGCTCGGGTTCGGATCGCGGCGCCGGTGCCTGCGGCCGCGCGGGTTCCCCGGACGGCTCCCCGGGCGGTCCGCGCCGCCGGGCCCGTACGAGGAGCAGTGCGGCCGCGCCGAGGGCGACGAGCCCCGCTCCGGCCCCCACGGCCGCCCCCCGGGGCACGCGCCAGGCGGTGGCGGTGGCGGTGGCCGGGGCGGCGCCGGGGGCGGTGGCGGTGAGCCGGAGGGAGACCCGGTCGAAGGCGGGCGCGCCGGGCCAGGGCTCGGTCAGGGCCACGCGCCGGCCGGGCAGCAGCTCGACCGGCAGGGCGCGGGCGGTGCGCGGGTCGGCGGCCCCACTGAGGCGGCCCTCGGCGTGCAGGGCGAGCTCGGGGGTGAGGGCCACGTTGCCCCGGTTGACCAGGGTGTACGCGACGACGGCGGCCGCGCCGTGGCCGCGTACGGAGACGTCCTCGACGGTGAGGGCGGCCAGGGCCGGGCCGCCGACCCGCAGGTCCACCCGTACGCCCACCTCGCGGCCGCCCTCGGCGGCGACGACGGCGGCGGGGTGGTCGCCGGGTGGGGAGGCGGGCGGCACGGTGACGGTGAAGGGGACCACCGCGCGGGTGCGGGGCGGGAGCGTGACGGTGGCGGCGGCGCCGAAGCTGATCCAGGTTCCGGCTCCCGTGGACCCGGCGGCGGGGCGTACGGCGAAGGCGCCGTCGGCGGTGTTGTGGGCGTCGGCGCCGCGCAGGGTGACGACGCGCTCCCGGTCGCCGGTGTTGGCGAGGGCGAGGCGGTCCTCCAGCACGGTGCCGGCCGGGCCCGAGAGGTAGAAGGAGGGGCGGTGGGAGGTGGCGGCGCCGCCGGCGGCCGGTTCGGCGGTCCAGCCGGGGTCGTCGGCGGCAGCGGCCGGGCTCCCCTGGAGGCCTGCGGCGGCCAGCAGGAGCAGGGCGGCGAGGCGCCGGAGGGTGCGGGGCTTGAGGGCGTGGAGCACGGGCGGGTGCTCCGTTCAGGACGGGGTGCGCTCGGCCCGCCGGCCGCGCCGGGTCAGCCAGAGCATCCCGGCGGCGCCGGACAGCGCCACGGTGGCGCCGAGGGTGCCGAGGGCGAGGGCGGAGTCGGCGGGGCCGGTCTGCGGGAGGGTGGCGTCGTCGGTGCCGCCGGGCTGCTGTGCGCCGCCGCCGGCGGCCGCCGTCACGTCCAGCTCCAGGGAGGGCTTGGGGCTGTTGCCGGGGGTGCAGGTGGTGGTGGTCCCCATGGCCTTGATGGTGAGGACCCCGGCCGTGAAGGTGACCTTGCCGCTCTTCTTCGGGGTGTAGGTGCCCGACAGGTCGGAGATCTTGATGGGGGTGTTGGCGGGCGCGGCCTCCGCGTTCGGGGGGCCGGAGACCGGGACCGAGGCCTTCTCGGCGCCGTCGGCCATGATGACGGCGCTGGGGTTCATCGCGCCCTTGCCGAGCTCGATGGGGCTGGAGGAGACGCCCTTCTGGAAGGACATCGTCAGCTTGTAGCCGTCGCCCTCCTTGACGGCCTTGATGTCGATGGGCGACACGGCCGACTTGTCCCCGATGGGGGTCTGGCACTTGTACTCGACGTCGACCACGTCGGCGTGGGCCGCGGGGGCGGCGAGCAGTACGGCGGATCCGGCCAGCGCGGAGGCCAGCGCGAGCGCGGTGGAGCGTTTCCGGTCGGACACCTTCGTCTTCCCCTCGGGCCACGGAACGGGTTACTGACGCCATGTCAGATTGGTGGCTCAAGGTACGCCCGGGACCTTACGGAGGGAAGACAAAGGACGGTCCGGCGTGAAAGGCCTGGCGGGCGGCCCGCCGGGCGGCGGCGCGGGCCGGGCTCAGGCACCGCGGGCCGGGTTTCAGGCGGCGCGCACCCCGCGGTTCCAGACGGCGGACACGAGCGGGACGCCCGGCCGGTAGGCGAGGTGGACGTGGCTGGGGGCCTCCAGGAGCGCCAGGTCGGCGCGGGCGCCGGGCACCAGGCGGCCGATGTCCTCGCGGCGCAGCGCGCGGGCCCCGCCGGCGGTGGCCGACCACAGGGCCTCGTCGGGGGTCATGCGCATGTCGCGGACGGCGAGCGCGATGCAGAACGGCATGGAACTCGTGTACGAGGAGCCGGGGTTGCAGTCCGTGGACAGGGCGACGGTGGCGCCCGCGTCAATGAGGCGGCGCGCGTCGGGCCACTGGGCGCGGGTGGAGAACTCGGCGCCGGGCAGGAGGGTCGCGACGGTGGTGCCGGAGGCCTGGGCGAGGGCGTCCACGTCGGCGTCGGTGAGGTGGGTGCAGTGGTCGGCGGAGGCGGCCTCCAGCTCGACCGCCAGCTGCACGCCGGGGCCGTAGGAGAGCTGGTTGGCGTGCACGCGCGGGATCAGGCCCGCGGCGGCGCCGGCGGTGAGGATCGCGCGGGCCTGGTCGCCGTCGAAGGCGCCCTTCTCGCAGAAGACGTCCACCCAGCGGGCGTACGGGGCGCAGGCCGCGAGCATCTCGCCGGTGACGAGGTCGACGTAGCCGGCCGGGTCCTCGGCGTAGTCCGGGGAGACGATGTGCGCGCCGAGGTAGGTGACCTCGTCGGTGTGCGCGGAGGCGATGCGCAGGGCGCGGGCCTCGTCGGCGACGGTGAGGCCGTATCCGGACTTGGTCTCGAAGGTGGTGGTGCCCTGGCGGAGGGCCTCGTCGAGGTGGCGGACCAGGTTGGCCTCCAGCTCGGCGTCGGTGGCGGCGCGGGTGGCGGCGACGGTGGTGCGGATGCCTCCGGCGGAGTAGGCGCGGCCGGACATGCGGGCGTTGAACTCGGCGGTGCGGTCGCCGGCGAAGACGAGGTGGGAGTGGGAGTCGACGAAGCCGGGGATGACGGCGCGGCCCTTCGCGTCGAAGGCGGCGTCGGCCGACGGGGCCGCGGCCGCTTCGCCCACCCAGGCGACCTCGTCCCCGTCGATGACGAGGGCGGCGTTCTCGATGAGGCCGAGGGGGCTGCCGTCGCCGAGGGCGGGGTCGTTGGTGACGAGGCTGCCGATGTTGGTGATGACGGTGGTGGTCATGGGTTCCTCTCGGGAGGTTCGTTTCCCCCACCCCGCCCCCTTCCCGAAACCGGGGCTCCGCCCCGGACCCCGAGACCGCGCGCTCCGCGCCCGGTGCGCTCGAACTCCCCCAGCTACCGCTGGGAGGTGCCCCCAGCGCGGGCTGGAATTTCGCTGCGCGAAATCCAGCCCCGCCGGCGTTTGAGGCGCGGGGTCTGGGGCGGAGCCCCGGTTTCGGGAAAAAGGGCGGGGTCGGGGAGGTTCCAGGCTTCAGCCGCGGACGGCGGCGATGGCTTCGGACAGGGCCCCCGCCACGTCCCCGACCAGGGTGTGGGCGCCGTCGCGGACCACGTGGCGGCCGCCCACCACCGTGTGGCGGACGTCGGCGGCCGAGGCCGCGAAGACGGCCGTCTCCGCGCCGAGGCGGGGCAGCGGACCGGCGGTGCGGACGGTGTCCAGGGCGATGGTCGTGAAGTCCGCGAGGGCCCCGACCTCCAGGCGGCCCGCGTCCGGGCGGCCCAGGGACGCGTGACCGTCGGCGGTGGCGGCCGTCAGCAGGGCGTTCGCCGTCCAGTGGCCCCGCGCGTGGCTGCGCAGCCGCTCGTTCAGCTCCATCGCCCGCGCCTCCTCCAGCAGGTCGATCACCGCGTGGCTGTCGCTGCCCAGGGACAGCGGGCTGCCCGCGCGCTGGAGCCGGCCGGCCGGGCCGATGCCGTCCGCGAGGTCGCGTTCGGTGGTCGGGCACATGCAGGTGCCGGTCGTGGTGCCGCCGAGCAGGGCGATGTCCTCGTCCGTCAGGTGCGTGTTGTGGACGCCGGTGGTGCGCGGCCCCAGCACGCCGTGGTCGGCGAGCAGCTGCGTCGGGGTGCGGCCGTGCGCCGCCCGGCAGGCGTCGTTCTCCGCCGTCTGCTCGGACAGGTGGACGTGCAGCGGGGCCTGCCGCTCCTGCGCCCACGCGGCGACGGTGGCCAGCTGGCCGGCCGGGACGGCCCGTACGGAGTGGATCGCCGCGCCGATCAGCGCGTGCTCGCGGGGCTTGAGAGCGGAGACCCGCTCGGCCCAGGCCTCGGCGGTGCCGTCGGAGAAGCGCAGCTGGTGCGGGTTGGGCGCCTCGCCGAAGCCGGCGGCCAGGTACGCGGTGTCGAGGAGGGTGATCCGGATGCCGGCCGCCGCAGCCGCCTCGATCAGGGCCTCGCCCATCGCATTGGGGTCGGCGTACGCGGTGCCGCCGGGCGCGTGGTGGACGTAGTGGAACTCGCCGACGTTGGTGATGCCGGCCAGCGCCATCTCCGCGTACACGGCGCGGGCGAGGGCGAAGTAGCTCTCGGGGGTGAGGTTCTGGGCGACGCCGTACATGACCTCGCGCCAGGTCCAGAAGGTGCCCGAGCCGACCTGGACGGTGGAGCGCAGCGCCCGGTGGAAGGCGTGGGAGTGCGCGTTGGCCAGGCCGGGGACGGTGAGGCCGCGCAGCACCTCCGCCCCGGGGGGCGGGGCGTCGGCCCCGGTGCTCAGGGCGGCGATGCGGCCGTCGGCCGTGACCCCGAGGGCCACGCCCGGCTCGACCCGGTCGCCGAGCCAGGCGTGCTCCAGCCAGTACGTCTTCTGCGCGATCGGCACGGGCCCCTTCAACTGCATGCGAGACCTTCCAGTACGTCGGCGAGGGCGAGGACTCCGGCCACGCAGTCGTCCTCGGCGGCGAACTCCCGCGGGGAGTGGGAGACGCCGGTGGGGTTGCGTACGAACAGCATCGCGGTCGGGACGGACGCGGAGAGGATTCCGGCGTCGTGTCCCGCCCCGGTGCCGAGGACGGGGACGGCCCCGCCCAGGATCCGGTTCAGCTCGTCGCGCAGGGCGTGTTCGAACTCGACGACCGGGGTGAAGGACTCCCGGACGACGTCGAGGTCGATGCCGTCCCGGTCGGCGTGCTCGCGGGCGGCCTTCTCGACGGCGGTGACGACCGTGTCGAGGGTGGCCTGGTCGGCGGCCCGGGAGTCGAGCCAGCCGCGCACGAGGGAGGGGATGGCGTTGACCCCGTTGGGTTCGACGGCGATCTTCCCGAAGGTGGCGACGGCCCCGGCGAGGGCTGCCTCCTGACGGGCGGCCAGGACGGTCGCCGCGTAGGTGAGCATCGGGTCGCGGCGGTCGGCCAGGCGGGTGGTGCCGGCGTGGTTGGCCTCGCCGTGGAAGTCGAAGCGCCAGCGGCCGTGCGGCCAGATGGCGGAGGCGATGCCGACCCGGTCGCCGGACAGGTCCAGGGCGCGGCCCTGTTCCACGTGCAGCTCGACGAAGGCGCCGATGCGGGCGAGGCGCTCGGGGTCGGCGCCGATGGCCTCCGGGTCGTAGCCGGCCCGCTCCATCGCCTGCGGGAGGGTGGTCCCGTCGGCGTCGCGGAGCTCGTACGCCTTCTCCTTCGTCAGCTGCCCGGCGGAGAGGCGGGAGCCGACGCAGGCGAGGCCGAAGCGGGCGCCTTCCTCGTCGCCGAAGTTGGTCAGGGCGAGGGGGCGGGTGAGGGCCGCGCCGCGGGCGCGGAGCTCGTCCAGGGCGGCGAAGGAGGACACCACGCCGAGGGGGCCGTCGAAGGCGCCGCCGTCGGGGACGGAGTCCAGGTGGGAGCCGGTGACGACGGCGTCGCCGGCCTCGGGGTCGCCGAGCCAGGCCCACTGGTTGCCGTTGCGGTCGACCTCGTACGCGAGGCCGCGGGACTCGGCCTGCGCCCGGAACCAGGCCCGGCAGTCGGCGTCGGCCGCGGTCCAGGCGAAGCGGCGGTAGCCGCCGCTGTCGGCGTGCCGGCCGATGGGGCGCAGCTCGTCCCACATGGCGTGGAACGAGCCGCCCCCGGCGGGGCGGGCGCCCGGGGCAGAGCCCCGGGGCGCCTCGCCCGCGCCGGTGTCGCTGGACGGGGTCACGCCGGGTCACCCTCGCGCATGGGGACGCGGACGCCGCGCTCGTCCGCGACGGACTCGGCGATGTCGTAGCCGGCGTCGACGTGGCGGATGACGCCCATGCCCGGGTCGTTCGTCAGGACGCGGCGGATCTTCTCGCCGGCCAGCGGGGTGCCGTCGGCGACCGTGACCTGGCCCGCGTGGATCGAGCGGCCCATGCCGACGCCGCCGCCGTGGTGCAGGGAGACCCAGGAGGCGCCGGAGGCGACGTTCACCATGGCGTTGAGCAGCGGCCAGTCGGCGATCGCGTCCGAGCCGTCGAGCATGGCCTCGGTCTCGCGGTACGGGGAGGCCACCGAGCCGCAGTCGAGGTGGTCGCGGCCGATGGCCAGCGGGGCGGCCAGCTCGCCGCTCGCGACCATGTCGTTGAAGCGCTCGCCGGCCTTGTCGCGCTCGCCGTAGCCGAGCCAGCAGATACGGGCGGGCAGGCCCTGGAAGTGGACGCGCTCGCCGGCCATCTTGATCCAGCGGTGCAGGGACTCGTTCTCCGGGAAGAGCTCCAGCATCGCCTTGTCGGTCTTGGCGATGTCCGAGGCCTCGCCGGACAGGGCCGCCCAGCGGAAGGGGCCCTTGCCCTCGCAGAACAGCGGGCGGATGTAGGCGGGGACGAAGCCGGGGAAGGCGAAGGCGCGGTCGTAGCCGGCCAGCTGGGCCTCGCCGCGGATGGAGTTGCCGTAGTCGAAGACCTCGGCGCCGGCGTCCATGAAGCCGACCATCGCCTCGACGTGCCGGGCCATGGACTCGCGGGCGCGGGTGGTGAAGCCGGCCGGGTCCTTGGCGGCGGCGTCGGCCATGTCCTCGAAGGCGATGCCGACGGGCAGGTAGGAGAGCGGGTCGTGGGCGGAGGTCTGGTCCGTCACGATGTCGATCGGGGCGCCCTCGGCCAGCATCTGCGGGAGCAGCTCGGCGGCGTTGCCGAGGAGGCCGATGGAGAGCGGCTTGCGGGCGTCGCGGGCCTCGACGGCCAGCTGGAGGGCGTGGCGGAGGTTGTCGGCCTTGACGTCCAGGTAGCGGTGCTCGATGCGGCGCTCGATGGCGCGCGGGTCGACGTCGATGCAGATGGCGACGCCGTCGTTCATCGTCACGGCCAGCGGCTGGGCGCCGCCCATGCCGCCGAGGCCGGCGGTGAGGGTGATGGTGCCCGCGAGGGTGCCGCCGACCCCTCCCTTACCAATTGAATGCAGCTTCGCGGCGACTGCGGCGAAGGTCTCGTAGGTGCCCTGGAGGATGCCCTGGGTGCCGATGTAGATCCAGGAACCGGCCGTCATCTGGCCGTACATGGTCAGGCCCAGCTGCTCCAGGCGGCGGAACTCCTCCCAGTTGGCCCAGTCGCCGACCAGGTTGGAGTTGGCGAGCAGGACGCGCGGCGCCCACTCGTGGGTCTGCATCACGCCGACCGGGCGGCCGGACTGGACGAGCATCGTCTCGTCCTGCTTGAGGGTCCGCAGGGTGCGGACCATCGCGTCGAAGGAGCGCCAGTCGCGGGCGGCCTTGCCGGTGCCGCCGTAGACCACGAGCTTGTCGGGGTGCTCGGCGACCTCGGGGTCGAGGTTGTTCTGCAGCATGCGGAGGGCGGCCTCCTGCTGCCATCCCAGGGTGCTGAGCTCGGTGCCTCGCGCGGCCCGTACGGGGCGGGGTCCTGACATGGCGGGTGCCTCCTCCGGATGTTGGTCAATCTATTCACATCCTGTCGTCTTGAATAGATCCAGTCAACAGCTGCGCGCGAGTCCGCGGGGTGATGGGATGGCGGGCATGGACGCCTTGGGGGATCCGGCCGGGCAGCGGAACGGGAGCGCCGGGGGCGCGGCCGCGCGCCGTGACCTGGCCGTACGGGCCGCCGTGGAGCAGGGACTGCTGGACTCCGAGCCGCTGGTCTGCCTGCTGGACACCGTCGGGATCCGGGCCTCCGCCGCCGCCCTGACCGGCGCCTTCGCCGCCGTGACGGCCCCCGGGACGCCCGTCCTGCACGCCTTCGCGGTCAAGGCCGCCCCGCTGGTCCCCGTCCTGCGGCTGCTCGCGGAGTGCGGCCTGGGCTGCGAGGTGGCCAGCCCCGGCGAGCTGGCGCTGGCCCGGGCGGCCGGGGTGCCGGCCGGGAGGACCGTGCTGGACTCCCCCGCCAAGACGGCCGGGGAACTGCGCGAGGCCCTGGCCCTCGGGATCGCCGTCAACGCCGACAACCACCAGGAGCTGGAGCGGCTCGACGCCCTGGTGGCGGCGGCGCCGACCGCCTCGCCGGTCGGCGTACGGGTCAACCCGCAGACCGGCGCCGGCGCCATCGACGCCCTCTCCACCGCGACCGCCACCTCGAAGTTCGGCATCGGGCTGCGCGACCCCGGCGCGCGCGAACGGCTCGTACGGGCCTGCCTGGACCGGCCCTGGGTGACCCGGCTGCACACCCACTCGGGCTCGCAGGGCCTGCCGCTGCCCCTGATCGCGCGGGGCGTACGGGAGCTGCACGCCCTGGCCGAGGAGGTCAACGCGGCCGCCGGGCGCCGGCAGATCGACACCCTCGACATCGGCGGCGGCCTGCCGGTGAACTTCACTTCGGAGGAGCAGGCGCCGACGTACGCCGAGTACGCCGCCGCCCTGCGCGAGGCCGTCCCGGCGCTGTTCGACGGCTCGTACGGGCTGGTCACGGAGTTCGGCCGGTCGCTGCTGGCCAAGCACGGCACGGTGCTCGCGCGCGTCGAGTACACCAAGGCCACCGGCGGCCGCCCGATCGCCGTCACGCACGCCGGGGTCCAGGTGGCCACCCGCACGGTCTACGCCCCCGCGGCCTGGCCGCTGCGGATCCTCCCGTACGACGCCAAGGGCACCCCCAGGACCGGCCCGCCGGTGGCCCAGGACATCGCCGGCCCCGCCTGCTTCGCCGGCGACCTCCTCGCCACCGCCCGGGAGCTGCCCGCGCTGGCCCCGGGCGACCTGATCGCCGTACCGGACACGGGGGCGTACTTCTTCACCGCCCACTACGGCTACAACAGCCTGCCCCGCCCGGCCGTCCACGGCTTCACCGCCGACCCGGCGGGGAGCGTCCGCTTCACCCTGGCCCGCCCGGCACAGACCGCGGCGGAACTGGTGGCGGAGGCGGGCGGGGGGTACGGGGACGCGCTGCTGTAGCGGGGGCGGGCCCGGCCTACGGCCTCGCCAGGGTGGCCGCCAGGGCCGGGGCGAGGCCCGCCACGACCTCGGACGGGGTCAGCGCGGCCACGCCCGGCAGGCGCAGCAGGTAGCGGCTCAGCCCGAGCCCCAGCAGCTGGGCGGCGACCAGCCCGGCGGCCCGCGCGGCCCGTTCCGGGCCCAGGGCGGCCGCCAGCGCCGGGGCCACCTGCGCCGCGAACACCTCCCGCATCCGGGCCGCCGCCCGCTCGTTCGTCACCGCCGAGCGCAGCAGCACCAGCAGCGCGTCGTCCGCCGGATCTCCCTCCCACCGCTCGACGAAGTGGCGCACCAGGGCCGCGGGGAGTTCGCCGGCGGGCACGGCGGTCAGGTCCGGCAGCCGCAGGTCGACCGCGAGGGCCGCGTCGAAGAGCCGCTCCTTGCTGCCGAAGTACCGCATGACCATCGAGGGGTCGATCGCCGCGTCCGCCGCGACGGCCCGGATGGTGGTGCGCTCGTAGCCCTGCGCGGCGAAACGCTCGCGGGCCGCCCGCAGGATCGCCGTCTTGGTCAGGTCGGCATTACGTCGTCCGGTCACACCGGCCACCGTAGGCCAACAAGCGTGGGCCAACAACTGTTGACTTCCCGGACGGCAGGGCGCACATTGAAGTCAACAGCCGTTGGCCAACAAACGTTGGCACGCCGGAGGAGGCCCGCATGACCAGCACCGCCGCACTCCCGCTCCCCGCCACCACCGAGGTGGCCGTCGTCGGCGCCGGACCCACCGGCCTCGCCCTGGCCGTGACCCTCGCCGAGGCCGGCGTCGACTTCGTCCTCCTCGACCGACAGCCGGAAGGCGCCAATACTTCCCGCGCCGCCGTCGTCCACGCCCGCACGCTGGAGGTCCTCGACGAGCTCGACCCCTCCGGCGCCCTCTCCGCCGAGCTGATCGCCCGGGGCATCCCCGTCGGCCGGTTCCAGGTGCGCGACGGCGCCCGCCCCCTCGCCCGGATCCCCTTCGGCGGCCTGCCCACCGCCCACCCGTACGCGCTGATGGTCCCCCAGTACGAGACGGAGGCCGTGCTGCTGGAGCGCCTGCGCGCCCTCGGCGGCGAGGTCCACCGCCCGTACGAGGTCACCTCCGTCACCCAGGACGCGGACGGGGTCACCCTCACCACCGCCACCGGCGAAACCCTGCGCGCGGCCCGCGCCGTCGGCGCCGACGGCATGCACAGCACGGTCCGCGAGGCCGCCGGGATCGGCTTCACCGGCTCCGCCTACGGGGAGTCCTTCGTACTGGCCGACGTGGTCATGGACTGGGCGCCCGGCCCCCGCGAGGTCTCCCTCGCCTTCGGCACGAGCGGGCTCACCGTGGTCGCACCGCTGCCCGGCGGGCACTACCGGATCGTCGCCACCGTCGCCGAGGCCCCCGCCGAACCGGACCTCGACTACGTCAGGGCCCTGCTGGAGGAGCGCGTCCCCGGCCAGGCCCGGATCCACGGCCTGGCCTGGTCCTCCCGGTTCCGCATCCACCACCGGGTCGCCGACCGCTACCGGGCCGGCCGCCTGCTGCTCGCCGGCGACGCCGCCCACGTGCACAGCCCCGCCGGCGGCCAGGGCATGAACACCGGCATCCAGGACGCGTACGCCCTCGGCCGCGCCCTCACCTCGAAGGACCCCGCCGCACTGGACGGGTACGAGGCCCGCCGCCGCCCCGTCGCCCGGCGGGTCGTGGCCCTCACCGACCGGATGACCCGCATCGCGACCACCCGCAACCCGGCCCTGCGCACCGTACGCAACGCCCTGCTGCCCGCCCTGTTCCGGATCCCCGCACTGCGCGGCCGGCTGGCGCGGGAGCTGGCCGAGCTCGACTACCGCTGAGGGCCCGCCCGCCGGAGCGCCGGGCTACTCCACGAACAGGCCCCGGGCGGCGGCCCGGGCGTCGAAGGACTCCAGCCGCGCCTGCGCGTCCGGCAGGGCGTCCGCCATGGCCTCCAGCAGCACCCGGCCCAGCAGCATCGGCGCGCACGCCGTGTCGAAGGCCAGCCCGGTGCCGACCGGCGCCGGGATCAGCAGGTCCGAGTACCGGGCGACGGGCGCGAACGCCGAGTCGGCCACCGTCACCGTCGTCAGCCCGGCCGCCCGCGCGTGCTCCAGGGCCTCCACCACCTCGCGCGGGTGGCGCGGCAGCGCGAAGCACAGCAGCGCCGAGGCGCCGGCGGCGGCCGCCGCGTCGATCCGGTCGGCGAGCATCGAGCCGCCCTCGTCCAGCAGCCGCACGTCGGGGTGCACCTTGGCGGCGAAGTACGCGAACCCGCGCGCCTGCGAGGACGCCGCCCGCAGCCCGAGCACCGGCAGCGGGGACGACCCGGCCAGCAGCCGGCCCGCCTCCTCCACCGGCGCCGGGTCCGCGAGCATCACCGCCAGCCGCCGCAGGTTCTCGATCTCCCCCTCGACGGCCTGCTGGTACTCGTTGTACGACTCCGAGCGCGCCGGCCGCGGCGGCTCGGCCGGGGCCACCTCGCGCAGGTGCCGCCGCAGCGCGGGGTACCCGTCGAAGCCGAGGGCCACCGCGAACCGGGTCACCGACGGCTGGCTCACCCCGGCCAGCTCGGCGAGCTCCACACTCGACAGGAAGGGCACCTCCGCCGCACCGCGCACCATGCAGTGCGCGATCCGCCGCTGGGTCGGCGTCAGCCGGTGCCCCTCGAAGAGCTTCTGCAGCCGTGCGGCCGGGCTGTCGCTCATCGCCGTCCCCTCCGTCCCAGTGAGATATTCAGTCACGGTGCACTCTGCATGTGGTTATGCAGCACGGCAAGCCGTGCCCGTGATGTGGGAGGGGGAGGACGCCGTTTCCCGGGGGCGCCCCCCGGACTCACCCGGCTCACCGGGCGCGCAGAAGGGCGGGGCCGCCGCTCCCCGGGCGGGCCCGGGGGCGGGACGTCGGCGGCCCCGCCGGGGACACGGGCCGGGTCAGGGCCGTCCGCGTCCTGAGGCGCCGGCACCCCCCGGGAGCCGCTCCGGGGACACGCAGACGCCGCACATGACACCGACCGGGCCCCGGTCTCCCGGGCCGCCCCGCCGGCAACACCACTGTGCCGTCGCCGTGTTAAGCCGGTGCTGCCGCCACGTGTCGGGACCGTACCGTTTGCGCCAAGGGCCGGGAACGCATCCCGGCCCCGCCCCGGCGCGCCGGAGAACTACTTCGCCGTCTTCGCCAGGAAGGCCAGCAGGTCCTGACGGCTCACCACACCGGTCGGCTTGCCCTCGACCAGCACGATGGCCGCGTCGGCCTCACCGAGCACGGACATCAGTTCGGACACCGGCTCACCGGAACCGACCTGCGGCAGCGGCGCGCTCATGTGCTTCTCCAGCGGGTCGCCCAGCGAAGCGCGCTGCGCGAACAGGGCGGCCAGCAGCTCCTTCTCCACGACCGAGCCGATGACCTCGGCGGCCATCACGTCCGGGTGACCGGCACCCGGCTTGACGATCGGCATCTGCGAGACGCCGTACTCCCGCAGCACCTCGATGGCCTGACCGACCGTCTCCTCGGGGTGCATGTGGACGAGCGACGGGATGCCGCCCTCCTTGTCCGCGAGGACGTCCCCGATGCGCGCGGCCGGACCGGCCTCCTCCAGGAAGCCGTGACCGGCCATCCACTCGTCCGAGAAGATCTTGCTGAGGTAGCCGCGGCCGCTGTCCGGCAGCAGCACGACGACCACGTCGTCCGGCCCGAGCCCCTCGGCGGCGCGCAGCGCGGCGACGACCGCCATGCCGCAGGAACCGCCGACCAGCAGGCCCTCCTCCTTGGCGAGGCGACGGGTCATCTGGAAGGAGTCCTTGTCGGACACCGCGATGATCTCGTCGGTCACGTTCGGGTCGTAGGCGGTGGGCCAGAAGTCCTCGCCGACACCCTCGACGAGGTACGGGCGGCCGCTGCCGCCGGAGTAGACGGAGCCCTCGGGGTCGGCGCCGATGACCTTGACCTTCCCACCGGACACCTCCTTGAGGTAGTTGCCGGTGCCGGAGATCGTGCCGCCGGTGCCGACGCCCGCCACGAAGTGCGTGATCTTCCCGTCCGTCTGCTCCCACAGCTCGGGACCGGTGGTCTCGTAGTGCGAACGGGGGTTGTTCGGGTTGCTGTACTGGTCCGGCTTCCAGGCGCCCGGGGTCTCCCGGACGAGGCGGTCGGAGACGTTGTAGTACGAGTCCGGGTGCTCGGGGTCGACGGCGGTCGGGCAGACCACGACCTCGGCGCCGTACGCGCGCAGCACGTTGATCTTGTCGAGGGACACCTTGTCAGGGCAGACGAAGATGCACTTGTAGCCCTTCTGCTGGGCCACGATCGCGAGTCCGACGCCCGTGTTGCCGCTGGTCGGCTCCACGATGGTGCCACCCGGCTTGAGGGCACCGCTCTGCTCGGCGGCCTCGATCATCCGAACGGCGATCCGGTCCTTCACGGATCCGCCGGGGTTGAAGTACTCGACCTTGGCAAGCACGGTGGCCTGCAGGCCTTCGGTCACGCGGTTGAGCTTCACCAGCGGGGTGTTGCCGACGAGGCTGATCATCGAGTCGTGGAATTGCACCATGTTCTCCAAGAAGGGGACTCCACGGGTTCTCCGGGAGGTCCGGCCAGAGTATGCGGAAAGGGATTGGCCGACCGGCAGTACGGGGCAGGAAGGTCAACACGACCGAGGAGGTGGCCTGAGAGGTGTCCAGAGCGAGAACGGCCCGCCGGATCGCGGCGGGGGCAGCGTACGGCGGGGGCGGGCTCGGGCTGGTCGGGGTGGCCGCGGTGGGGCTGGTGCTGGCGGAGGTGCAGTTCGCCAAGCGGACGGTGGGCACGGGCCTGCCGGACCCGCCGCGCGCGGACGGTCTCTACGGGAGCGAGTTCAGCGGGCCGGAACTGAGCCCGGGGCCGCTGCGGATGGCGATGCTGGGCGACTCGACAGCGGCCGGGCTGGGCGTACGGCGCGCCCGCCAGACGCCGGGGGCACTGCTGGCGTCGGGGCTGGCGGCGGTGGCGGAGCGGCCGGTGGAACTGCGGAACGTGGCGCTGTCGGGGGCGATGTCGGACGACCTGGACCGTCAGGTGTCGCTGCTGCTGGACGGGGACCGGCCGGCGCCGGACGTGTCCGTGATCATCATCGGGGCGAACGACGTGACCCGGCGGATGCCGCTGACCCAGTCGGTGCGGCTGCTGACGACCGCCGTACGGCGGCTGCGGCTGGCGGGCTCCGAGGTGGTGGTCGGGACCTGCCCCGACCTGGGCACGATCGAGCCGGTGTACCAGCCGCTGCGGTGGATGGCGCGGCGGGTGTCGCGGCAGCTGGCGGCCGCGCAGACGATCGGGGTGGTCGCGCTGGGGGCGCGGACGGTCTCGATGGGGGACATGCTGGGCCCGGAGTTCGCGGCGAACCCCCGGGAGATGTTCGGCCCGGACTCCTACCACCCCTCGGCGGAGGGCTACGCGACGGCGGCGATGGCCGTCCTGCCGACGCTGTGCGCGGCGCTGGGCGTGTGGCCGGAGTCGGACCGCCTGGACGTCTCGCGCAACGAGGACATGCTCCCGGTGGCCAAGGCCGCCTCGGCGGCGGCGGGCGAACCGGGCACGGAGGTCACGGCGGCCCGCGGCCCCTGGGCCCTCCTGAAACACCGCCGCCGCCGGCGGCTGCCGGAGGCGGACGCGGCTTCTCCGGTCACGCAGGTGGTTACCTGAGGCGGGGTCGGGGGCGGGCCGGGCCCGCCAGACCGGGCATCCGGCCCCTCCGGATCCGGATTCGGGACCGCCCCACGCCCCAGATCGCTACGCGCTGCCCGTATCTCAGCGTCCGACGGCCGTCCTCGGCTACTTGGGGCAGTAGAAGTCGATCGCCTTGTCGAACGCGTCCTTGTACGCGTTCTTGTAGGCCTCTTCCGCCTTCTTCTGGCCCTCGGCATCGGGAGCCAGGCCGTGGAGGTTCCGCGTCGGCGGCTCCGGCTCGGCGTCACAGGCGCCGGACTTGGCCAGCCTCTTTCCCTGGGCCCAGCCCTCATTGGTGCCCCGGGTCTGCTCGGAGAGGATCAGCTTCTGGTTGACGACGTCCTGGGCTACCTGGCCGCCCACGCAGTTCACGCGCGGACCGCCCTGCTGGAATGCGACGTACTTACCGGCCGGGACGTCACCGGACGCGAACGCGCCGTCGTCGCCCACGGTGGCGGTGCCCCCGCCGCCGCCGTCCGTCTGATCCAGGAAAACCTTGCCCTTGGCCTTCACGAATCCGCCGCCGGTGACCGTCGCCTTCGCCTCGTCGCCCGCTTTGGCTTCGACGAAGCACTCTGCGGCCGGTACGCGCGCCGGGGCATGGGCTGCCCATGCGGCGGTGACCGGCCCGACAGCGAGCGAACAGGCCATGAGGGGGGTGCACAAGGTCATACGGGTCCGCTGGTTCATGGTCATACCTCACCTGCGATGGGAGGAGGGTGCGACAAGGACGAGGGCCACGATGCTCCGGCGCTGGGATACCCCCGCCCGCGCCCGCCGATCGACCCCGTCACGTCCATGGTCGCCCGCCCATCCGGGCATGTCGACCGGGAGCGTCATCGCCAACCGATCACCGTCCGAAGGGAGCGCCCTTGACAGGCCGGCCCGCCGCGGAAGGACGATGAGACTGACGGGAAGCCCCCAACCCCTCCCTGAGACCGCCCCCCGAAACTCGGACCACCCCCGACCCCGCCCCGCCAAGCCCCCCGGAGCGACGGGCATCACACCACCACCCCGGTGACCTCGACCGTACGGGGCGGTAACTTCGCTTGCGGTCCCGCAACGACGCACGCACCCCCTTGGAGTCCCGATGCCCGAAGCAGTCATCGTTTCCACCGCCCGCTCCCCCATCGGGCGCGCCGGCAAGGGGTCGCTCAAGGACGTCCGCCCGGACGACCTGACCGCCACGATCATCCAGGCCGCCCTCGCCAAGGTCCCCGAGCTGGACCCGCGCCAGATCGACGACCTGATGCTCGGCTGCGGCCTCCCCGGCGGGGAGCAGGGCCACAACCTCGCCCGTATCGTCGCCGTGCAGATGGGCATGGACTACCTGCCCGGCACCACGATCACCCGCTACTGCTCCTCCTCCCTCCAGACCTCCCGCATGGCGCTGCACGCCATCAAGGCCGGCGAGGGCGACGTCTTCATCTCCGCCGGTGTCGAGACCGTGTCGCGGTTCGTCAACGGCTCCTCCGACGGCATGCCCGGCACCCACAACCCGCTCTTCGCCGACGCCGAGGCCCGTACGGCCGCCGTCGCCCAGAGCGAGGGCAGCGACTGGCACGACCCGCGCGAGGACGGCCTGGTCCCCGACGCCTACATCGCGATGGGGCAGACCGCCGAGAACCTGGCCCGCCTCAAGGGCGTGACCCGCCGGGACATGGACGAGTTCGGCGTGCGCTCGCAGAACCTCGCCGAGGAAGCCATCAAGAACGGCTTCTGGGCCCGCGAGATCACCCCGGTCACCACCCCGGACGGCACGGTCGTCAGCAAGGACGACGGTCCGCGCGCCGGCGTCACCCTGGAGGGCGTCGAGGGCCTCAAGCCGGTCTTCCGCCCCGACGGCCTGGTCACCGCAGCCAACTGCTGCCCGCTGAACGACGGCGCCGCCGCGCTCGTCATCATGAGCGACACCAAGGCGCGGGAGCTGGGCCTGACCCCGCTGGCCCGGATCGTGTCCACCGGCGTGACCGCGCTCTCCCCCGAGATCATGGGCCTGGGTCCGGTCGAGGCGTCCAAGCAGGCGCTGAAGCGGGCCGGGCTGACGGTCGGCGACATCGACCTGTTCGAGATCAACGAGGCCTTCGCCGCCCAGGTCATCCCGTCCTACCGGGACCTGGAGATCCCCCTCGACAAGCTGAACGTCAATGGCGGCGCCATCGCTGTCGGTCACCCGTTCGGGATGACCGGTGCCCGGATCACCGGCACCCTGATCAACAGCCTCCAGTTCCACGACAAGCAGTTCGGTCTGGAGACCATGTGCGTCGGCGGCGGCCAGGGCATGGCCATGGTCATCGAGCGCCTCAGCTGAGACGCGGAACACAGCGCGCAGAGTGAGGGGTTCGGCACCGCTCCAGCCGGGCCCCCAGCTCCCGCAAGGGATCCTCTAGATCCATCCGGTGTACTGACATCAGGTCTAATCCCGTCGCGGCCGACCTGTGACCGAATCTCCCCCAGGATGTGACCTTTGTCCTGGGGGATCGGTATTTGCCCAGGTCAGACGTCATCCCCCTGCGGCCCCAAGGACGAAAGACCTGTCCAATTCATGACGTAATGCACTGCACGCCATTCCCAGCACAGGACAAGCTGATGTAGGAAGTCGGGGGATCGAATCAATCAGGAGTTAGTCAGTGAGCGCCATGTCTCTTGCCCTGCTGCTGACCACGGCCGCTGCCACGGCCGTGGGCGCTGCTGCGCTGCACGCCGTACACGGACTGCGCAAGCAGGTGACGGCCCTGCGCGATGAGCTCGCCGTGCCCGCCCACGTGCGCGGTGCGAGCGTTCCGCACGCCCGCAGCGCCGTCGAGTCCCCCGCCGCCGAGATACGAGCCGCCGTGGCCGCCGCCCTCGCCGAGGAGCGCGAGCGCGAGCTGGCCGAGGCGCGGGCCTTCTGGGCCGCGCAGGAGGCCCGTGACGCCGCCGACGCGCCGTCCCTGCTGGGCGGGCTGCCCGGGCTGGGTGAGGACGGGCCCGTCTTCCTGCCCCGCCAGGCGGACCTGGTCGGTCTGGAGCCGGTCCTGGGCGACGACCTCGCCGACGAGTACCCGGAGGACTCGGCCGAGCTGGCCGCGGCCCGCCGGCGCCATCCCTCGCACCCCGAATTCGTCCCGGTCCAGCCGCACCCCGGCGCCGACCACGAGCGGACCGTCAGCCGCCTGGAGGAGCTCGCGGAGGCCCGTACGGCCCTCGCGGATGTCCGCCCCGGCCCGCTGGGCACGCTCGACGTGTACGTCTTCACGGACGGCACCACGCTGTGCATGACCCCGGGCCACCGGGAGACGGCGGAGCGCCTCGCCGAGGCGCTCCGCTCGGGCACGGCCCCGGTCCTGCTGGGCGGCTCGGGCATCTCCGGCGCCTACGCGCTGACCTTCTCCTGCGGCGACGCCGGGGACCCCGACAGCAACGTCTACATCCTCGCGGACCGCGTCATCGCATCGCTCTGACTTCCGCCCGCTCCACCAGCGCCACGGCCTCGTCCAGCATCTCGGACGGGGCCTTCGCGCTGTCGGCGCCCTCGCCCTGGGCCGCCGCGCGCAGCGCCTCGGCCAGGTCCGCTCCGGCCACCGCCAGCTGGTCCCCGACGACGAAGACGCCCTCGTCGGGCATCACGCGCTCCGGAGCCGCCCCCGAGGGGTCCTCCAGCCGCTGGGCCCGTACGGCCAGCTCTCGGGCCAGCTCCAGGGCCTCTGCGGCGGCTCCGCGCTGGAGCCGGCTCTGCGGCGCGGCCCGCAGCCGGTCGGCGAAACGTTCCACGGCGGCGGTCAGGGGCGAGGTATCGAGCACCCGGCCGACCTTACGCGCCGCCACGGCACCATTGCCAACGGGCGAACTCTCCGGCACGGTGCAGTGAAGAGAACAGCACGGCGATACCCCCGGAGGCGCCCATGTCCGTTGAGTTCTCCGAACAGACCCACCGCAACATGATCGACAGAATCCCCGAGACCACCGGTCGTGAGATCTCCGACTGGCTCCGTACCGTCGACGAGGGCCCCTCCCTCCTCCGGTTCGAGGAGAAGGTCAGCTGGCTGCTCGGCGCGCACGACCTGTCGCACGGCCAGGCGAAGGCGATCGTCCACGAGTACGGGCTGCGCAGAGCGGCCCGCCGGTTCGGCTGAACCCCGGCCCCCTGACCCCTGAACGCTCCCGAGACGCGGGAAGGCCCCGCGAGCGTCGCTCGCGGGGCCTTCCCCGTGCCTTGTGGCGGCTACCGGTACGACTAGTCGTCGCCGGAGAGGATCTGGAACAGGCGCAGCAGCTCCAGGTAGATCCACACCAGGGTCATGGTGAGGCCGAAGGCCGCCAGCCAGGACTCCTCGCGCGGGGCGCCGTAGGTCACGCCGTCCTCGACCTGCTTGAAGTCCATGGCGAGGAAGCAGGCGCCCAGGACCACGCCGACGATGCCGAAGACGATGCCGAGCGGGCCGCTGCGGAAGCCGAGGCCGTCGCCGCCGCCGAAGAGCATGAACAGCGAGTTCGCCACCATCAGCAGGACGAAGCCGAGCGCCGCGGCCATCACGAAGCCGGTGAAGCGGCGGGTGACGCGGATCCAGCGCATCTTGTACGCCACCAGCACGGCGGCGAAGACGCACATCGTGCCGAGCACGGCCTGGATGACCACGCCGGGGCTGAGGTAGTAGCTGGTCGCCGCGGAGATGACACCGAGGAAGAAGCCCTCGAACGCCGCGTAGGCCAGGATCAGCGCCGGGGACGGCTTGCGCTTGAAGCTCTGGACCATCGCGAGGACGAAGGCGACGAGCGCCGCGCCCGCGCCGATGGCGTACGACTTGCCGAGGTTCGCCGGGTCGACGGGGAGGGCCAGCCAGGCGAGGGTCGCCGTGACGATGAGGGTGCCGAGCGTCATGGCCGTACGGCTCACGACGTCGTCGATGGTCATCGTGGTGCCGCGGGCCGGCGCGGCCGGCATGCCCGTGTTCGGGTCGATGGCGTAAGGATTCGTCGCGTACGGGTTGGTCGCGGTCCCGGCCTGCGCGTACTGCGCGTCGAAGCCCGCGTATCCGCCGTTGTCGCGGCTGAACCCCCGTCGCGAGAAGACCGGGTTACTGCTCCTCATCTCACTCCTCCATGGCCACGTGCATGGCCACCGTGCGCGGCCTTGCGTCAAGGGTAATGCGCTCGCAAAGAAAGCACCCTACTGCTGGAGGAGGATCTTAAGAGAAGGGACGGCGGACCGCCGGGGATAAACGCCGGGCCGGCGGAGAGCCGCGCGGGCCGGCGGGAGGAGCGCGGGAGTGCCCGGAGCCGGACTTGAACCGGCACGGCCCGAGGGCCAGCGAGGTTTAAGCTCGCCGTGTCTGCATTCCACCATCCGGGCAGGGCGCAGCGGGCCCCGTGGTAAAAGCCTTGAACGCTGCGATGAGCCTATCCGGAACACCCCGCCCGTCACGGGCCCCTCTATCCGATGTTGTCTGATTTTATTGGCGATTGAGTGGGCGTCAGGACCGATAAGACACGGTCGGCAGCGCTGAGGAGGAGGCTCCGCCCCGCCCCGGGAATGACGTGATTTCGCTGCACCGCGCCACCCCTCCCGCCACCCCGGGCCACCCCCCGCGCCGCCCCTCCGTCAGGGCTCCTGTCATACCAGAGGAGGAGACGGCCGCCGCCCTGGTCAGACTCCAGTGGGCCGTCGAACGGGCACCTCGGCTGATCCCCCGCGGGTAGGGCCGCGGTGAGGATGGAAGGGTTCCGCCACCGCGCAGCAGATCCGTTCGACAGGAGTCCCCGTGACCGCCATGAACTACGCCCCGCAGCACACCGCCCAGGCCGTGGCCGCCCGCGCCACGCAGCTCTCCAAGGTGTACGGCCAGGGCGAGACGCAGGTGGTCGCGCTGGACAACGTCTCCGTGGACTTCGGCCGGGGCCAGTTCACCGCGATCATGGGCCCCTCCGGTTCCGGCAAGTCCACCCTGATGCACTGCGTCGCCGGCCTGGACACCTTCTCCGGCGGCTCGGTCCGCATCGGCGACACCGAGCTCGGCAGCCTCAAGGACAAGCAGCTGACCCAGCTGCGCCGCGACAAGATCGGCTTCATCTTCCAGGCGTTCAACCTGCTGCCGACCCTGACCGCGCTGGAGAACATCACCCTCCCCATGGACATCGCCGGCCGCAAGGCGGACAAGCAGTGGCTGGACACCGTGGTGGACATGGTCGGCCTCTCCGGCCGCCTCTCCCACCGCCCCACGCAGCTCTCCGGCGGACAGCAGCAGCGCGTGGCCGTGGCCCGCGCCCTGGCCGCCCGCCCCGAGATCATCTTCGGTGACGAGCCCACCGGAAACCTGGACTCCCGCTCCGGCGCCGAGGTCCTCGGCTTCCTGCGCAACTCGGTGCGCGAGCTCGGCCAGACCGTCGTGATGGTCACCCACGACGCCGTCGCCGCTTCCTACGCGGACCGCGTCATCTTCCTCGCCGACGGCCGCATCGTCGACGAGATGTACGCGCCCACCGCCGACGGCGTGCTCGACCGGATGAAGGCCTTCGACGCCAAGGGCCGCACCAGCTGATCAGTCACTGATCACCGAAGCCACGAACAGACTTCCAGCCCAGGACTGATATCCCCATGTTCCGTACCGCCCTGCGCAACGTCCTCGCGCACAAGGCCAGGCTGCTGATGACGGTGCTCGCCGTCACCCTCGGCGTCGCCTTCGTCTCCGGCACCCTCGTCTTCACCGACACCCTCGGCAAGGCCCTCTCGGGCCAGTCCGCCAAGAGCTACGACGGCGTAGCCGTCTCCGTCACCTCGTGGGGCCCCTCCCGCGACGAGGACGGGCAGAAGCAGGGCGAGCCCGGCATCAGCCAGCAGACCCTGGAGAAGGTCAAGGCCGTCCAGGGCGTCGACAGCGTCTCCGGCCGCGTCTCCGGCTTCGCCGGGGTCGGCGACGAGAACGGCAAGCTGATCGGCTCCGGCTGGGCCAACAAGGGCTCCAACTTCGTCCCCGTCAAGGACGGCAAGGACCCCCGCTACACCTTCACCGAGGGCACCGGCCCCGCCAAGGACGACCAGATCGCCCTCGACAGGGACTCCGCGGCCACGGGCGGCTACAAGACCGGCGACAAGGTCCGCGTCGCCACCAACGGCCCGGTCAAGGAGTTCACCCTCACCGGCGTCTTCACCACCGAGGACGGCGCCGTCAACGCCGGCGGCAGCCTGGTCCTCTTCGACACCAAGGTCGCCCAGGAGCTCTACCTCCAGCCCGGCTTCTACGACGAGCTCGCCGTCGCCGCGAAGGCCGGCACCTCCGCCGACCGGCTGCTCGCCGACATCAAGCCCCTGATCGACGGCAAGCACACCAAGGCCCAGACCGGCAAGGAACTCGCCGCCCAGCAGGCCAAGGACATCGAGAAGGGGATGAGCAGCATGAGCAACATGCTGCTCGCCTTCGCCGGCATCTCCCTCTTCGTCGGCGTCTTCCTGATCTACAACACCTTCACCATGCTGGTCGCCCAGCGCACCAAGGAGCTGGCCCTGCTGCGCGCCGTCGGCGCCAAGCGCAGCCAGGTCATGCGCTCGGTCCTCACCGAGGCCCTGGTCATCGGCGCCACCTCCGCCGCGATCGGCCTGGCCGCCGGCATCGGCCTGGCGGTCGGCATGCGTTCCCTGATGGGCACCATCGGCGCCAAGATCCCCGACGGGGACCTCGTCATCGCCCCGGGCACCGTCGTCGCCGCCCTGGTCATCGGCGTCGTCGTCACCACCCTCGCCGCCCTGCTGCCGGCCTGGCGCACCGGACGGATCGCCCCCGTCGCCGCCATGGGCAGCGCCCACCTCCCGGCCACCGCGAAGTCCCTGGTGGTGCGTAACGTCCTCGGTTCGCTCATCAGCCTCGCGGGCATCGGCATCGTCTTCCTCGGCGTGTCCATGGGCGGCGACGGCCGCATGGTCATCGGCGGCGGCGCGGGCCTGATGCTCATCGGCCTGATCGTGCTGCTGCCGCTGCTCTCCCGGCCGGTCATCGGCGCCGTCCGCCCGCTGCTGCACAAGGTGTTCGGCGTCCCCGGCAAGCTGGCCGCGCAGAACGCCGTGCGCAACCCGCGCCGTACCGCCGTGACCGCCGCCTCCCTGGCCATCGGCCTCACCCTGGTCACCACCCTGTCGGTCCTCGGCATCACCATGGGCAAGGCCGTCGACCGGATGAGCACCGACAAGCTGAAGGCCGACTACAAGGTCTCCATGGCCGGCGGCATCGGCGGCCTGGACAAGTCCGTGGCCGAGACCCTGGCCAAGGCCCCCGGCATCAAGGAGGTCTCCCCGCAGGCCGACGGCTACTTCAAGGTCGGCGAGAGCTTCCGCTCGGCCTCCGGCGTCAACCCGGCCACCATCGGCCACCTGCTGAACATCGAGGTGGTCAGCGGGCAGCTGAGCAGCCTCGGCAAGGGCGAGGTCGCCGTCGCCGAGAGCACCGCGAAGAAGCAGAACCTCACCGTCGGCTCCACCTTCCAGGCGCAGTTCGAGGACGGCCAGAAGACCACCCTGCGGATCGGCGCCGTCTACAAGGACCTCGAAGGCCTGCTGTCCCCGTACGTCCTCGACAACAAGGTCCTCGGCGAGCACACGGACCAGCAGTACGTCCGCGAGGTCTACGTCAACGCCACCGCGGGCGACTCCAAGGCCGGCCAGCAGGCCGTCATCGACGCCCTCGGCAAGAACCCGGCGATGACCGTCGCCACGCAGCAGGACATGCGCAACGAGATGGGCGGCATCATCAACACGATGCTGAACATCATGTACGGCCTGCTCGGCATGGCGCTGATCATCTCGGTGCTCGGCGTGGTCAACACCCTGGCGATGTCCGTCTTCGAGCGGACCCAGGAGATCGGCATGCTGCGGGCCATCGGCCTCGACCGGAGCCGGGTCAAGAACATGATCCGCCTGGAGTCCGTGGTGATCTCGCTCTTCGGCGCGGTCCTCGGCATGGGCATCGGCCTCTTCCTGGCCTGGGCGGTGGGCACCACCCTCGCCAAGGCGGTGCCGAACTACGAGCTGGTCCTGCCGTACGGCCGGCTCGGGATCTTCCTCCTGCTGGCCGCCGTCGTCGGTGTCCTGGCCGCCATGTGGCCGGCCCGCAGCGCCGCCCGGCTGAACATGCTGACCGCCATCAAGACCGAGTAGCGCCGGCCCCGCCGGGGGCGCGCACGGACGAGGAAGGGCCCCGGGGCACACGCCCCGGGGCCCTTCCGCGCTGAGGGCGTACGGGGCTACGCGCCGCCCCAGACCCGGGCGCGCAGCGGCATCCCCGAGTCCCCGCGGCCGCCCGGCTTCACGGCCAGGATCTGGTTGACGCCGAGGCGGGCGTGCTCGAAGCCGAGGGCGGAGGCCGCCATGTAGAGCAGCCAGACCCGGGCCCGGCCGGGCGAGGTGAGCCGTACGGCCTCGTCCCAGTGGTCCTCCAGCCGCGCCACCCAGGCCCGCAGGGTCAGCGCGTAGTGCTCGCGCAGCGCCTCCACGTCGCGGACCTCGAAGCCGGCCTTCTCCAGTTCGCCGACGGTGGAGCCGACCGGGGAGAGCTCCCCGTCGGGGAAGACGTAGGCGTCTATGAACTCGTCGACCTGGTACGCCGCTTCGTCGTGCTCCGGCGGGCGGCCGATCTGGTGGTTGAGCAGGCGGCCGCCGGGGGCCAGCAGGGCGTGCAGGATCCCGGCGTACTCGCGGTAGCGCTCGGAGCCGACGTGTTCGGCCATGCCGATGGAGGAAATCGCGTCGTAGGGGCCGTCCTTGACGTCCCGGTAGTCCTGGACGCGGATTTCGATCCGGTCGGTCAGGCCCTCCTCGGCGATCCGCTTGCGGGCGTAGGCGGCCTGCTCGCGGGAGAGGGTGATGCCGGTGACCTGGACCCCGTACTCGCGGGCGGCGTGCAGGGCCATGGAGCCCCAGCCGCAGCCGACGTCCAGGAGCCGCTGGCCGGGCGTGAGGGCCAGCTTGCGGCAGACCAGGTCGAGCTTGTCGCGCTGGGCGTCCTCCAGGGTGCCGTCCTCCGTCCAGTAGGCGCAGGAGTACACCATCGAGGGGCCGAGGACGTGCTCGTAGAACTCGTTGCCCACGTCGTAGTGGTGGCTGATGGCGTGGCGGTCGCGGCTCTTGGTGTGGCGGATGCCGCCGTGGCGGACGGCCTCCTCCGGCGGGAGCGCGGGCCGGGTCCACGGGCGCGACAGGGCCACGAGCTCCCGTACGGCGGCGCGGGTCGCGGGGTCGCGCAGCAGGGCGGCCGTGGGGGGGGGGGGCGCGGGGGGGGGC
>NZ_JBEZWL010000013.1:0-98494 GCF_040648015.1 Streptomyces sp. NPDC029216
GTACGAGGTCTTGCGCCCGGCGCACCGAGAGCACGCACCAGACGCCGCGGGGCCGCCCTCCGGGCGACGACGGGACTTTGACGACAGACCCTAGGGCCCGGGTCAGGGTCAGGGTCAGGACCCCGGCCCGCTCCCGTCCCGCAGCCGCTCGGCGAACGCCCGCGCGGCGGCGAGGTCCCCGCCGTTCGGCCGCTGCTTGTTGATGCCGCCGACCAGCTTGAACGGGGTCCAGGTGTCGAACGCCCGGCACGAGAAGCTCCCCTCCACCTGGAAGCCCTTGCCCGTGAGGAGCCGGACCAGGGGCCGGGTGAAGGGCGCCGGAGGCAGCTCGGGCAGCCCGCTGGTGGCGAACACGGAGGCCCGGCCGTGCACGGGGGGAAGGGCTTCCACGAAGCCGGTCAGGCCGGGGTGGAGCCTCCCGTAGAAGACTCCCGAGCCGAATCCCACGAGCCCGGCTCCGGCCAGCTCCGCGGGGTCGGCCTCCTCGGGGGAGACGACCCGCGCGCCCAGGACCCGGGCCATGGTGTCGGCGACACGACGGGTATTGCCGTGAGACACGGAGGTGCAGACGATGACGGACTTCATCGTGAAGGTCCCTTCTCTCGCTTCTGCAGAGGGGACAAGGCGGCGGCCCGGGATGTGACACGAAGAAAATGTGACGGCCGTCGCCATCACGCCCCCCGGACCCAGCCCCAGCCCCGAAAGGACCCCCTGTCCATGTGGTCTTCGATCATCGCCGTACTCGGCACCCTGGCCGGAGCCCTGACCGCCGGTCTCCTCCAGCACCGCGCCGCACGCACGGCCCGCGCCGAGCAGCGCGCCGACGCCCACCGCCAGGACCAGCTGGCCGCCGTCACCGAATTCGCCGCAGCCCTGGACGCGCACCGCTCGGCGATCTTCCACCGGGAGCGCCTGGCGCTGATCGAGGCCGGCGCCGAACACCAGCTGGAGGCCCAGACGAAGTCCCACGACACGAGGGCGACGGTCACCGCGCCCCACGTCCGTCTCCAGGTCCTGGTACCCGAGTTGGCCGGTGCCGCCCAGACGGCCGCCGATGCCACGTACGCCCTGCGCAACGCCACCACTCGGGCCGAGCTGGACGCCCTGCGGCACGCCGCCAAGGAGGCGACCACGGCCTTCGTGGCCGCAGCCGCCGCGCTCCTGCGCCCCGGCCACCGCTGACCGCGCCCGAAGCGCCGGCCGCCGCGGATTCCGGGAATGGTGATCGATTGCTATAGCGTGCCCACGTCAATCGGACGTAACGCGATCCTTGGGGGACTCCCGTATGACCTATCCGCCGCAGCAGGGCCCCGGCCCGTACGGCCAGCCCGGCCCGTACGCACAGCAGCCGCAGGGGTATCCGCCCCAGCCCGGCTACGCGTACCCGCCGCAGCAGGCACAGCCCCCGTACGGCGGAGCGCCGCAGCAGCAGATGTACCCGCCCCAGCAGCAGATGCAGATGCAGCCGCCGCCCCAGCAGCAGTGGTCCGCCCCGCCGCCGCCTCCGCCGGCCCGCAGCGGGGGCATCGGCATCATGAAGATCCTCAAGGGCATCGGCATCGTGCTCGTCCTCATCGCGTGCGCGGTGGGGTACTTCCTGAGCCAGGACGACGCCGACCACGCCGAGGTCGGAGACTGCCTGAAGAACAACGGGACCACGGCGGCGAGCCTGGACCTGCAGGTGGTGGACTGCGGTACTGCCGGGGCCACGTACAAGGTGGTCGAGGTGATCTCCGGCACGCTGGACACGAAGCGCTGCGAGGGCAAGTCGGACCTGGGCTACTACGAGCAGACCCGGGGCTCCCGCCGCAGGTCGGGCAAGCAGTTCGTGCTCTGCCTCAACGAGACCAAGAAGTAGTCCGAGGAGCAGTCCGACGGCCCGGACGCCACGGGTCCACGGCCGTTTCGGCCCGCAGCCGGCAGGTCCGGCTGCGGGCCTTCGTACGTGTGGGGGCCGGCGGGACGCCCGGGCCCCGCCCCCGCACGCGCTTCACGGTGCCGGCGCCGGACCCGCCGTCTGCCAGGCGGCCATCTGCTCCCGGAACTTCGGGCACCGGACGATGTCCTCCTCGCCGCACCTGAGGGCGTGCGTCAGCAGCTGATGCGCGTGTTCGAGATCGACCATGCGCTGCTCGATCTCGCTGATCTTCGCGCGGATCATCGCCTCCCTGCGCGGCTGTTCCCGCTGGAACTCCTTGATCTCGACGAGCGTCAGCCCGGCCTGCTGGCACTTGCGCAGCACCGTGATCCGCTCGGCGGCCTCCGGCGGGTACCGGCGCTGCCCGCTCGCCCGCTCGGGCTCGGGCAGCAGGCCGTGGCGCTCCCAGTACCGGATGGCCGAAGCGGGCACCCCGGTGATCTCGGCCAGCCGGCCGATCGTCATGCGCACGTTGTTCCGCCCCTCGTACTCCTCGCCGGATGCCGGCATTTGACTTAAACCATAGTTCAAGTTGAAGAGTGGTCGGCAGGTGAACGGCGGCCGACCAGCGGCCGCCGGCAGCACACTGGGAGACACCGTCATGAGCGATGCGCACATGCGAAACGAACGGGCCGGCCAACTGGTGGCAGCCGCCGAAGGGCTCTTCGCGGCCGGGGTGATGTCCCACTCCGGGCACGCCAACCTGAGCGCCAGGCTCGACGGCGAGCGCCTGCTGCTGACGCCGGGCATCGTCCGCGGCCTGCGGCCCGAACAGCTGGCGACCGTCGGCTTCGACGGCAAGGTCCTCGCGGGCGAACTGCAGTCCGTCAGCGCCGAGATCATCGCCATGCACAGCGCCGTGTACCGGGCCCGCCCCCACGTGGGCGCGGTCATCCACACCCACTCGCCCTCCGCGACCGCGTTCGCCCTGGCCCACCGGCCGCTGCCCTGCCGCACCGAGCCGATGCTGCGCTTCGGGCAGGCCGAGGAGATCCCCGTCGTCCCCTGGGGGCCTCGCGGATCGGACGTGTCCGTGCGCGGCATCGCCGACGTGCTGGAACGGCGCCCCACGACGGCCGCGGTCCTGCTGGCCAACCACGGCCTCCTGGTGTTCGGCCCGGACGCCGCGGCCGCCGCCCACCTGGTGGTGGCGATCGAGGAGAGCGCCGAAGCGGAGATCGCCGCCGCGGCCATCGGCGGGGCTGTGGACTTCCCCGCGGGCGCCCAGGAGGCCGTGCGCGCCGCGATCGCGCGGGTCGCCTCATGAGCGACGAGACCCTCGCCTCCCGCACGGAGGCCGTACGCGACCGGTACCGCACCACCCTCGGAACCGTGCCCGCCGGGGTGCAGGACCGGCTGCGCCTGGCGCAGGAGTTCGGCCGGCTGCCGACCGAAGAGGCGCTCGCGGCCCTGCGCCACATCGTGCTGACCGGCAATCCGCTGGGGGCGCGGGTGCAGCAGCTCGTCCACTTCGGGCAGCTGCTGGCCCTCGGCCGGGCCCACCCCGCCCGGATCCACGCCCGGGGCGCACTCCACGCCGGAGCGGAGATCGCCGACCTCCTCGGCGTCGCCGAGACCGCGCTCATCACCGCCGGCGTGCCGGCCTACGCACTGGGCACCGAGATCATCGCCGAACTCCCGCCGCACGGGGGCGGGTGACCGGCCGACCGGGTCCGCGGGGCGCCGGGCTCAGGGCTCGCACAGACGGACGGCCAGGGCGGCGATGTCGTCGTCGAGGCGTCCTCGGCTGTAGTGCAGGAGGTCGCGGTGCAGGGCCGTGAGCAGTTCGCGGGGCGGCGTCGGGGGCTGGCGGCGCATCCAGGCCGCCAGCGGGAAGAACTCGCCGTCCCGGGCGCGGGCCTCGGCGATCCCGTCGGTGTAGAGGAGCAGCAGGTCACCGGGGGCGAAGTCGAAGGTGTCGACGCTGTAGTGATCGCCGATCAGTTCCGCGAGGCTGAGCAGGGGTGAGGGGGTGGCGGGTTCCAGGACGCGGAGCTTCCTGCGGTTCAGCAGCAGGGGCGGGGGGTGTCCGCAGTTGAGGATGTCGATGCGCCGCCCGTCGTGCGGGATCTCGGCGAGCAGGGCGGTGGCGAAGCGCTCCATCGGCCCGTCGGGGGGAAAGGCGGCGTTGTAGCGGGTGCTGCTGGCGTCCATGCGGCGTGCGACGTCGACCATGTCGGTCTCCCCGTACGCCGCCTCCCGGAAGGCGTTGACGATGGCCGCGGCAGCCCCCACCGCCGGCAGGCCCTTGCCCCGGACGTCGCCGATGAGCAGCCTGACCCCGTACGGCGTGTCGACCACCTCGTAGAAGTCTCCGCCGATGCTGGCCTCCGCCGCGGCCGCGAGGTACAGCGATTCGATCTCGACGTTCCCCAGGCGGCGCGGGAGGGGACTCAGCACCACCTGCTGTGCCGCGTCGGCGACGAGCCTCACCTGGAAGAGGGTGCGCTCCCGCTGGAGCCGGAGGTGGCTTCCGTACGCGGCGGCCACGGTGACGGCGATGATCCCCGCGGCCGTCCACCACGTTCCCAGATCGGGGAAGACGAGGCTGAGGCCGATCATCAGGATCAGGCAGACCGTCCCGAGCAGGATGGTGGGGAGGACCGGCCACATGGCGGCGGCCAGGGCCGGCGCCGCGGGCAGGAGGCGGCTGAAGGCCATCTCCGGGGGAGTGGCGTAGGCCAGGCTGGCGATCACCACGGTCAGGATGACCGGCGACAGCCGCACGAGCATCCCCCGGCCGTAGCGCCGAGGGAGTCGCGGCCGTCCAGAGTCGATCACGCTTTCCAGAATATCCGGGCAAAGAGGGTATAGCGCTCTGACGGGCGGAGCCTGCCCGCGATTAATCGAATGGGTGAACGAATTACGAGGGGTGCCCGGAGCGCCGCCCCGCGGGCGGGGCGGCGGAGGGCCGGCTCACCCGGACTGTGCCGAAAGGCTCACCCCGCTGAAGTCCCGCGCGCCGACGAGGCTGAAGTAGACCCAGCCCGACGGAGGGTTGTCGATCGTCAGGGTCTCGCCGTTGCCGGCGTGGGCGGACTTCGCCTGGTAGCCGGCGGTGGTGGCCCAGCCGGCCCCGCCGTAGTACAGGTCGGCGTCGCCGGTGCCGCCGCTGCTGGTGATGGTCAGCTGCTTGACGCCGGCCGGCAGGTACACGAAGTGGTAGCTGTAGCCGCCGGCGGAGGCGGCGAGGCCGTCCCGGCGGCAGTTCCCGTCGAACTGACGGGGGTCGGCGGCGGTGCAGAGCGGGGTGGACGGGGCCTCCGGCAGCGGGCCGCAGCCGTCGGTGGCGCAGGCGGTCGTGAGCCAGGTGGCGAAGCCGGCGTCGTAACCGGTGCCGATGGTCTGCTTCAGGAAGGTGCGGGCGCCGTTCCAGTCACCGGTGCGGTACTTGCCGAGCAGGGTCTCGACGTCGGCGCGGTGCGCCTGGAGCATGTAGCGGACGGCGAGGAAGCCCCAGCGGTAGACCCGGTTCGAGTTGACCGCGGGGTCCTCGTTCTGGCCGTAGACGGTGTCGAACAGCTCGCTGAGCTTGTACGTCTTCTTGCCGGCCTCGGCGATCGCGTCGGCGTTGCGCTCGCCCCGGTAGCCGTAGGAGATGTTCTCGGCGATGCCCTCCACCCACCAGACGGTCGGCGTGGTCATGCCGGCCTCGAAGTCGCCGGCCATGTCGTAGCGGCCGTCGAGGTAGTGGGTGTACTCGTGGTTGAGGTTCCAGATCTGGAAGGCCGGGCGCAGCCAGTCGGCCTCGTGGGCGATGAAGCGGGCCTGGTTGCCGGGGGCGGCCGGGTTGCCCTCCTCGTACATGCCGCCGTTGTCGACGTCGATGTCGTAGATGGCCCAGGCGTACAGCGCGTACTGGGCGTGGTCGTCGAAGACCACGACTTCGAGGCTGGTGTTCACGTCACCGGGGAGGGCGCCCTTGTCGCCGATGACGCGGTGGAAGTAGGCGTCCTCGTTGACCAGGCTGGTGCAGGTGGCGGCCAGCTGGCCGGGGGACATGTCCTGGGCGCGGATCTTCAGGCCCGGGGTGCACGTGTGCTGGACCGGCAGGATCGCCGGGAGCACGCGCTCGCCCAGGTCGCAGATGGCGTAGGCCGCGCAGTTGCCCTTGTCGTACTGGCGCGTGTACCAGCCCAGGTTCATGGTGATCGGCGCGGTGGGGCCGACGTTCGGGTAGCGGTTGATCAGGTCCTTCAGCAGCGGCCGCACCCGGTCCTTGAGCTCGGGGACGTCCAGGGCGTAGCCGAGGTAGCGGCCGACGTTGCTGACGACGTCCAGGCGGTTCAGCTGCGCGTCGTTGCGCGAGATGAAGCCGGCCCAGGTGTCGAGGATCGCGGGGTCGGCCTTGAGGGCGGCCCGCCAGCCGCGGTCGTCGTTCTTGGCCTTGAAGCCGTTCTGGACGACCGGCTCGACGTGCTGCATGGCGAGGTCCATCTGACCGGGCCACGTGCCGTCGTAGCGGCCGAGCATCCACTTCACGACACCGGCGTACCGGCCGGCGGTGCGGGTGCTGTCGATCAGCGTGACGGCCTCGTTGAAGATCTCGCCGTTGGCGTCGGTGAGGTCCTTGCTGTGCGGGGAGGCGAAGAAGGCGTCCAGCGCGCTGCGGGCCGCGCCGTCCAGCGCCGTGCCGTAGGCGCCGACCGCGTCGGCGTGGTTGTCCTGCACGTAGTAGCCGGCCCGCAGGAACAGCACCAGCTGTCCGATGGCGGCGCCGTTGTCGCCCGCGTAGCCGGCGGAGGCGTCGCGCAGGGCGTCGGCGACGGTCACCATCTGGGCCTCGCGGAAGGCCTTCCGCGCGTTCTCCCCGGTGAGGTCGAACAGCGGGTAGGTGCAGCTGATCTGGGGGAGGGTCTTGAGCTGCTGCACCAACGCGCCGCCCGTGGCGTTGATGACGCCGGAGAGGTCGCCGCACCCGTCCGCGGCGGCGGCCGCGGACTGCCGGTCGGCCCTGTTGACCTTGACGGGCTTGACGGTGGGGGCGGGGGCCGGGGCGGACTCCTCGGCGCCGTCCTGCGAGGAGATCCGGAAGCGGGATCCGCTGCGCAGGGCGTCGGGCGACTTCGGGACCGGGATCGACCGCGGAGCCGGGGCCGCCGTTCTGCCTGCCCTGGCGCCGGCCGGGGCCGTGGCGCCGGCGGAGGCGGCCTGGCCCGGTGGTGCGAACAGGCCGAGCGCGATGAAGACGGCAGCGCCGAGCGCAGGGAGTCTGCGCGCGCCGGCCTTCGATATCCGGAAGGGACGCATCTGTGGGGGCCTCCGGGGCCGTTGTGCCACGTGCGGGGACACGGGCTCTTGACATGTGACATGTAAAATTGCACATGTCGCATCGCTCCGGAAGTGTTCTGGCAATATTTGCCGCCCGCCGCGAAGGAAACGTTCCGGCCGGCTGCCACGCCAGCGCCCGGGATCTCCGCATGTCCGGCGCGGCGATGAGTTCGCGCGCAGCCGCAGGTCTATCTCTATGACGGAGAGAACCGACGCACCGGGAGCACGCCATGGGCCACATCGACATCGAACTGTTCGCGACACTCGACCTCGTCGGGCAGGCGCCCGGCGGCCCCGACGAGGACCCGGAGGGGTTCCCGTTCGGCGGCTGGCAGGCGCCCCTGATCGACGAGGTCGCCGGGGAACAGATCGCCGCCGCCTACGACGGCACGGACGCCCTCCTGCTCGGGCGGAAGACCTACGACATCTTCGCCGCGTACTGGCCCCACCAGGAGGGCGGCCAGGACGACGGGTTCGCCGGCCTCTTCAACCGCGTCCCGAAGTACGTGGCCTCGCGCGGCACGCCCGACCTCTCCTGGGCGGGCTCCACGCAGCTCGGCCCGGACCTGGCCGACGCGGTGCGGGAGATCCGGGACCGGCACGAGCACGTGAAGGTCGTCGGGAGCCTGAACCTCGTACAGACCCTCCTGCGCGAGAAGCTCTTCGACCACCTCGACCTCTGGCTGCACCCGATCGTGCTCGGCGTCGGGAAGAAGGTCTTCGACGGCGGCGCGGTCCCCACCAACGTCAGGCTCCTCGCACCCCCGGCAGCCGGCCCCAAGGGCACGGTGTTCCTGCGCTACGGGCTGGCCGACGGCACGCCCGCGACGGGGGACATGACCGCACCCGACCGCGGCACCGGAACCGGCCACTGAGCCCCCGCGCGACTCCGGAGGATCCCGTCGGGCGAGGGGCAGGGTTCCGGTTGCGGCCTTCGTCCGGGGGCGAAGGCCGCGAAGCCCGTCCGCGTCACTCCATGTCCAGGTAGTACACCCCAGCCTTGGCGTCGGCGAACAGCGTGAACTGGACCTGCGGCGGTCCGGCGGCTTCGGCGTCGCCGTCACCGGGGTCGACTTCGACGGGCTCGGCACCCACGAGGACGAACTCGTCGTACTCGTCGAAGTCTCCGGGTGTGCCGGCGACGCCGATGTTGATGGGGGTGTCGTCGGGAACGTCGGCGAGGACGGAGCGCAGCTGCCCCGCGGTCCAGACCGCAGGAGTGTGATCGAACGTATCGGCCATGCACCGAGCGTAGTGACGGCTCCTCACCCGGCGGAACCCGCCGCGCCGGTACGGCCCGAGACGTTCCCGGCCGTCGCGGCAGGTTGAGCCGGGCGGGCAGCGGTCGCGGGGCCTGCCCGGACCCGTCACATGGTCGGCCGGACAACTCCTAGGCGGTCGCGGCGATGCCGCCCACGCGGATCCGGGGGCCTGAGGGCCCGGGGTGTGCCGTGGCGGTGACGGTGGCCGGGCTGCCGACGGCGTCGCCCATGTCGACGGCGATCCCCATGATGCCCCGGCCGGCCAGGTGGGCGGCCAGACATGCGGTGCTGTTGGCGTTCGCGATGTCCTCCGGGACCCCGATCGAGGGTGCGAACATACGGGCCGCCAGCTCGCCCGTGGGGGAGGGCGGTGAGTAGACGTACGCGCCCAGGAGCCCCAGACGGTCGCAGGCATCGCGGAGCCGTTCGAAGTCCGGTTCCAGGGCCTCGAGTACGGCCCGGCCGGCCACGGGCACCAGCAAGCGCTCCCGGCCCACCCCCGCCACCCGTACCTCCGTCCCGGCCGCCTCCGGGGCGATGCCCAGCGCGCCGAGCACCGAGTCCCGCTCCACGGCGCCGGCCGGACGCAGGTCGACGGGTCCCGGGTCGAAGGCGGTCGCCATGTGCGCCCCGTGGCGTTCCGCCCAGCCCGCGAAGACGCGGCTGCCCGTGCGGAAGGTGGCCCGGTAGCTCCCCTCGGTTCCGGCCCGGCCGGCGAGGAAGGCCAGCGCGGCGACGGTGCCGTGGCCGCAGGCGGGCAGTTCGCCTTCGGCCGTGAAGAAGCGCATTCCGATGACGGCCCGCCCGGCCGCGGGGTCGGGTATGCGGAGGAAGACCGCGTGCGAGGTCCCGTGTTCCACGGGCAGGCGCCGGCGCTCCGCATCGCTCAGCCGTCCGTCGTCCAGCACGACGGCGGTGGGGCTGCCGCCGGTGCCGTCACGCAGACAGGCACGCACGAGCACGGTCATCACATCGGTTCCGTCCATCCTGATCGACTGGTTCCTCTCTCTGTGCCGAAGCGGGGGTCAGGTGAGCTTGAAGAAGATCATGTCCTGTGTGTACCAGTCGAGCTTCTCCGTGGCGAACTCCCATTCCCCGTGCTCGAAGTCGAGCTTCTCGATGAGTTCCCGGACGTCGTAACGGAAGTCAGGGTTCATGTCGTCGAGGACGGCGCGGTAGGCATCGGCGGCGGGCTTCGCCTTGGCCAGCGGCAGGTGGCCTATGGCGGGGTATCCGTCCACGGAACCGGGGACGGAGGGAAACCCGTCGGGCAGTTCGCCGTACAGGTAGCCCTGGGGGAGGAGGTCCGCGGGCACACCGAGCCGGCGCATCTCGTCGCCGACCAGACCGAAGAACGTGGCGGGCCGGGAGTAGGTGCCGAGTTGGGACGGGTCGGAGGCGTTGTGGTCGATGATGTGCTGCAGGGCCGCGGTGTAGGCGTTGCCGGCACACGGTGCGTCCGAACCGGTGTGACCCGCTATGAGGTGGTCGAGGGCCTCGGGGACGGACAGCCCCCAGTCGACGCCCTGACGGTCCAGATCGTCCTGCTGGGCCCGGGCGTCCCCGCGCATGCCGTCGAGACGGCGCAACTGGTCCTCCGTGAGACTGCCGTTGGACCCGAGGAAGGCCAGCACGTGGGCCTGGTCGGCGGTGGAGTACGCGATGTTGTGGCTCATGCCCACCATCATGCCGACCGGCACTGACATCACCCCGGGCAGGGCGGGGGGATGGCCGCGCCGTGGGCGCGTACACGGGTGCGTGCCACACTGCACCGCAGCGTCCAGCCCCGTGCGAATTGGTACTGATGACAAACACGTCGCCGGATGGGCGGGGCTGGGCCTCGGGCTGTCGGCGGTGGTCGTGTGCGTGCTGCTCGCCCGGCGGCTCCGCGGCCGCCACGAGGTCCGGCCCCGGGACACCTGGCCCGGGCTGCTGGCCTTCGTCAGCGTCTCGCTCAACGTGCCGGCGATCCTGCTGGAGCTGTTCATGGTGTGGGCCATGTACGGCTCCGACGGATCCGGGCCGGTCCTCGGCGACTGCGGTTGACCAGGACCCGGACGACGGATCGCCGGAAGCCCCGCAAACGGCCCCCGCGCCGCTCCCGCACCCCTCAGGCGGCGCCGTGCAGCAGGCGGCGCCGGCGGGCGCGCTCCGTCCACAGGCAGGCGGTGGCCAGTACGGTCACCGTCGTGGCCGCCCACACCGGCCAGGCCGTCCAGGACGCGACGACGGCGGCGACCAGTTGGAGCAGGACCAGACCCACGGTGACCGCCCCCGGAACGGCGACGAGCACCTGCTTCTTGTCCCCGGGAGTGGCGAACACGGTCGGCAGCCCGATCAGCAGCACCACGGCGGCCACCGCCGCCACGACCGACCAGGACGCCAGCGCCCACGGCGTCGCCACCCACGCGCACAACTCCGTGGCGAACCGCAGGACCGACGCCACGTCAGGGCCTCCCGCTCCGCGGCCGCGACCCCTCGTCCCCGTCTCGTGCGCCATGTCGGACATCCCCCTCCGGCCGTGCTCCGTGCCGCGAAGCGCACACTGTACGGGGCTCCCGGCGGTGTCGGCCCCGGCGACGAACCTCGGGACCGCTGTCGGCGCCCAGGCGCTTCCGGACGTGCACGGGGCTGCGTAGGCTCGGGCGCGTGATCGATTCTCCTCCCCACCCGCGACCGGCCCCCGCGGCGACTCCGAGCCGGGCCGGGTGCTGAGATGCCGCGCTCCGTGTACCGGATCACCCCCCACGACCCCGCCGGCCACGAACCCGCGCGCCGCGGCGCCACCGCCATCGCCCCCGACGAACGCCAGCAGGTGGCCGCGGCGTACGTCGCCGCGGCGGCCGGTTTCGTGCTCGACGCCGGCGTCCACCACCTGCTGATCGACAACCCGATGCCGACGGGGTTCTTCTCCTTCTCCGACCACCTGGCGTGGCAAGGGCAGGGACTGACCGGGCTCTTCCCGCCCGACCTGACCGGATTCCACGACGGCGCGCGCGTGCCGGTCGCGACCGCGCTGGGCCTGGTACGGGCCATGGTGCTGCGCGAGGGCGCCTGGTGCCGCCTGCGCACCGAGAGCGGATTCTTCCTCCACGTCGGCGAACGGGACGACCTCTACGCGGGCGGCGGCCCCCGTCCGTTCGACGATGCCGCGGCGCGCGCCCGCCGGCTCGGACTGTTCGCCGAGCCCGTCGAACGGTCCCCCTACGACCCCGCCCTGGACGAAACCGACGACCAGCCGGCCGCCGACGCCGCGTTCTGGGACGAGCTGCACTCCCTCGTCGCCGACCGCGGTGCGGTACTGCTGGAGGAACGGTACGTCGCCAACGCCTACCGCTGGCACCGTCCGACCACCGCCGACCAGGTCACGGCCCTCCGCGCGGGGCTGACGCCGAGGGCCCGGCTGGCGGTGTGGCCGGACCTGACCGACGACATCGCGGCGGTGCGCGCGTCCGTCGTGAGCGCGGAGCACCCGGCCCTGCTCGTCGAGCAGGAGGCGGACGGCAGGTTCCGGCGGGCCCGCGTCGCCGAGCCGTGGATGGGCCGGACCGACATCGCCCACCCCCAGATCCTGGACGGCCCGGGGCGCCGGGCGACGCTGATAACCGTCGACCTGGCCCGCCGCCGCCCCCTGCTCGCCGGCGTGCTGCCGGATGCCGACGGCCTCGTACGGGCCCGCTGGCGCACCAACCGCACCCCGGCGGACGAGCGTCGCACCCTGCTGTGTTCGCTGCGCGCCGGCGACGTGGTGACGGGAACCGTCGCCAGCGGGCTCGACGACGTCGGGGTGCACGTGCACCTGGACCACGAACGGGGCCACGCCCTCGGCTTCCTGCGCGTTCCCGAGATGTCCTGGAAGCCCTTCGAGTCCGTGGACGACGTCGCCCCGGTCGGCCGCCGGATCCGCGCCGAGGTCCTCCACGTCGACTGGGAACGGGAGCGCGTGAGCCTGTCCGTCAAAGCGCTCCACACCGACCCGTGGCCGCTCTTCGCGACCACCCACCGGCCCGGCGACACCCTCCCCGGCACCGTCACCAGGCTGGCTCCGTTCGGCGTGTTCGTCCGGCTCGCCCCGGGCATCGAGGGCCTGGCCCACCACACGGAGTCCGCTGGCCCGGCCCCGGCGGTGGAGCTCGGCGCCGAGGTCCTGGCCACCCTCATCGACGTGGACCTGGAACACCGCCGCATCAGCCTCACGGTCGGCACCCCCGCCGGCTGACGGACCGTTCAGCCGCGTACGTGCAGTCCGAAACCGCTGCGGCCCGGCGACTCCAGTCCCTCGCGCAGCCGCACCGCCGGAATCTCGTAGTCCCCGCCGTTCTGGCTGCGGTACGGGACGGGGTCGGTGTCCTCCAGGGTCAGCAGCCGCTCCTTCCACTGCTCGGCCGCGTCGGCGAAGGCCTCCGCTGACAGCCGGCCCGCGCGGTACAGGACGAAGGGCGGCAGCACCTCCATCCCCGGGTGGTAGAGGATGCCGTGCTGGATCGGGTACAGCAGGTCGTCCATGGGCCCGTTGATGCCGCGGTCGGAGTAGTGGGATCCGGGCCCGCCGACCGTGACCGACAGCATGGCGCGCTTGCCTTCGAGAGCTCCCTCGCCGAAGCGGTCGCCGTACCGCGTCTCGTCGTGCTCGCCCACGCCGTAGCCGAAACCGTAGCTGAACACGCGGTCCACCCAGCCCTTGAGGATCGCCGGCATCGTGTACCACCACAGCGGGAACTGGAGGATCACGGTGTCGGCCCACCGCAGTTTCTCCTGCTCGGCGAGGACGTCGGCGGTCAGCGCACGGGTTTCGAAGGCCCGCCCGGAATCGTGGACCACGTCCAGCGGGCTGGAGGCGGCGGCCCCGAAGTCGTCGGCGTCCACGGCGGACTTCCAGCGCATCGCGTACAGATCACTGACCCGCACCTGGTGACCCGCGCCGGTCAGCGTGTCCACCGCGATGTCGGTGAGCGCCCCGTTCAGCGACCGCCGCTCGGGGTGGGCGTGCACGATGAAGACGTTCATCTCTGCTCCTTGAGTCGATGTGGTGCCGATCCTCGCGGGCTTCGGCGCCGCGATTCAGGGACGCCCTTTCCGTAGGACCGGACTTCCTGGTACCGGCAGGGCCACCCAACGGGCGGCTCCGGTGCGGATACTGGAGCGATGGACGAACTGGCTGCCTTCCTTCGCACACGGCGGGCCCGGGTCCTCCCGGAAACCGTCGGCATCCCCACCGACGCGCGCCGCCGCGTCAGCGGGCTGCGGCGCGAGGAGGTCGCGCACCTGTCGGGAGTGAGCGTCGACTACTACGTCCGCCTGGAGCAGGGGCGGGCCCGCCAGCCCTCGGCGCAGGTCCTCGACGCGCTCGCGCGGGCGCTCGGCCTGGACGGGGTGGAACGCGAGCACCTGCACCGGCTCGCCCACCGGCCGGCGCACGCGCCACGGCGGGCATCCGCGGCGCGGCCGCGCCCCGAACTGCTGCGGGTGCTGGACCTCGTCGCCGACGCCCCCGCGTTCCTGATCGACCACCGTATGACGGTGCTGGCCGCCAACCGGCTCGCCGACCTGCTCTACGGGCGCCGGCTGCAGGGACTGAACATCGCGCGGCACGTCTTCCTGTCCGAGGAGGGACGGGCGCTGTTCGCCGACTGGGAGGCCTGCACCCTCGACACCGTCGGCCATCTGCGCCTGTCGGCCGGGCACCACCCCGACGACCCCGAGCTGGCCGCTCTCATCGGTGAACTCGCCATGCGCAGCGACCGCTTCCGCCGGCTGTGGGTACGGGCCGACGTCCGCACCCGCACCCACGGCCGCAAGACGTACCAGCACCCCTCGGTCGGCCCCCTGGAAGTGCACCAGGAGAACTTCGCCCTCCCGGACGCCACGGGCACGGAACTGGTCGTGCAGTCAGCCGCCCCCGGCACCGCCGCCCACGACAACCTGCGCCTCCTGGCCAGCCTCGGCGCCACCCCCGCCCCCAGCGCCGGGGGCGGCTGCCCCGCAGAGGGCGGCGACCGCGGTGGTGCGCTCCCGGAGGAAGTCGCCTAGCCACTGCGGCGCCAGGGCTTCGGCATCTGCGACGAGTCGCCACAGGCCCTAGAGGCGACGGCCGACGCCTGATGCGACCGCTTCGCCGTCGCCCGCCCTGCCGGAGGCGGCGGTAGGCAGTTCCGGAGCGGGGCGGCGGGTCCACAGGAGGGCGCCCGCCAGCAGTACGGCCCCTGCCAGCAGCCAGGGCAGCGGGCCCGGCCGCAAGGCGCCGGCGGCCAAGCCGGTGACGGCGCCCGCCAGTTGCAGGGCGAGGGACTGGACGGACAGTGCGGTGGCGCGGTGCGCGCTGGTGACGCGGCGGTGCAGGAGGTCGTTCTCGCTGGGTCCCGCCGCGCCGACCCCGAGGTAGACCAGGCCGTATCCGGCGACCGCGAGGACCATGGAGGCCACTCCCGTGAACGCCGCCGTCGCGCCGAGCAGGAGCAGGCCGCTCGCGCCGGCGCCCAGGCCCAGCAGGACCGCCCGTTCGCCGCTGCCCGCCAGCCGGGCGGCCAGCGGTGCGAGGTGGCTGCCGAGCCCCGCGCAGACGAATCCGGTGCAGGCGAGTGCCGCGAAGAGCACCGCCCCCGACTCCGATGCGCCCGTGAGGGCCGCGGCCCGGCCCGGCGTGAGCAGTTCGACCAGGGCCAGCGCGCCACCGGCGGACCCTGCGCTGAGGAACACCCGCCGGACCGTCGCGTCGCGGCCGCCCAGGCGCAGTCCGCCCGCGACGGTGCCCGGGATGCCCCGGAGCACGCCCCGCAGGGTGGCGGCCGGCCGGGGCGGTTCGGGCAGCGCGGTCAGGACGTACAGCACGAAGGCGACCTCGACCGCGGCGCCCAGCAGCAGCGGGACGGACAGGGGCAGCACCAGCCCGGAGGTGGCCCCGCCGAGCCAAGCGCCGGGCCCCCCGGGGCCGTGCCCGAGCAGCCAGGGGAGGCCCCCGCCGAGCAGCGTGCCCACGGCGAGCGCGGCGGACGTCGCCGAGGAGCCGCGGGCCAGGCCGGTGCGCAGCTCGGCACCGGGACCGGAGCGGGCCTGCACGGTGTCGACGTACCAGGCCTCGGCCGGGCCGCTGGACAGGGCCCGGCCCGTACCCATCAGCACCATGCCCAGACCGAGCACCCAGGGAGAGGTGCCCAGGCCCTGGAGGGCCAGGGCGGCCAGGTTCAGCAGGCCCGCGGCGGCGAGGACGGCCCGGCGTCCCAGCACGTCGGACAGGCCTCCGGTGGGCAGTTCCAGCGCCGCGGCGGTGAGCGAGTGCGCGGCGAAGAAGCCCGCGATGGCCGCCATGGTCATGCCGCGCTCGGTGAACAGCAGGATCAGCGGGGCGATGGTCAGTCCCATGGGCAGCCAGAAGAGCACGCAGACCGTGACGTAGCGGCGGCCCGCGGCGGCGACGTCCGGCGCCCTGGTCATGACGCACTCCCCGCGTCCTCGTTCCCGTCCGCGTTCCCGGCCACGCCGGGTTCACGCGGTGCCAGGGGCAGCCCGGCGGTGAGGAGCACGACCTGCGCGGCGCGCGGATCCTCCGCGTCGCGGGCGGTCAGCTCCTCCAGCTTCCGGTGGACCACCTCCCAGAGCTCGGCGAGGGACTCGGGCGTCAGACGGGGCATCAGGTCGCTGATCCCGGACGGCTCCACCCACTCCGGTCCCAGCCGCCCGTCGGCGATGTCGGCCTCGTGCCGGACGAGGGAGGCCTCCAGATGCTCGATCTGGACCCTGCGCGACATGCCGACGTAGGCGCGACTGCCCGCCGAGGCCGCCATCGCCTCACCGCTCCAGGCGGTCGCGGCATGCGCAGCCGCCACCGGCGCTCGCGCCCGTCATGACGGCAGGCCAGAACCCACGGAGCTTTCCCAAAAGTGTTTTGCGGAATCTATTTGGGAGTTGAGGAGCGGCGGGCCCGGAGGTACTCGCGTACCAGCAGGCGTAGCGCCGCGGACTTGGACGGGCCGGCGGAGTCGTGCAGGAGGGCGGCGGGGGCGGTTCGGGCGGCGGTCAGGGTCAGACGTTCCGTTCCGATCAGGCATCGGAGCAGGGGGCGGTGGGCGGGCGGGGCCAGCTCGGGCAGGTCCGCGCACCGGGCCATCGTGCGGTCCGCCTCGTCGAGCTGGGCGTCGATCAGGGCCCGTACGCCGGGCAGGTCGCGGCCCTGTTCCAGGTCGGCGCGGGTGACGCCGTGCCGCTCCAGGGCTGCTTCGGGGATGTACAGCCGCCCGCCCGCCAGGTCCTCCGCGAGGTCGTTGACGAAGTCGAGCCGCTGGCAGGCGTCGATGAAGGTCCGGCAGGCGGCCCGGTAGGCGCTCTGGTCGCCCTCGGGGCCGAGCAGCCCCAGGACCACCATGGCCCCGGGCAGCGCGTACCCGTCCACGTAGGCCTGGTAGTCGCCGTCGGTGGCGAACCCGGTGAAGTCGAGGTCCCAGTCGGCCGCGTCGAGATAGTCGCGCACCCGGTCGTGCAGGACGGGGTGTGCGCGGGCGCTGTTGAGCAGGGCCCGCAGCTCGGGGTGTGCGGTGCGGCCGGCGGCGAGGCTCTCGGTGGCGTCGTCGCGCCAGCGGGCGAACGCCGCCCGGCGTCCGGCCACGGGGCCGCTGTCGAGGAGGGTGTCGGTGTGGTGCATGAACCAGGCGGCTGCGATGAGGTGGGGGACCATGCGGCCGGGCATCAGCAGACCGGCGGCCAGGGTGATCTCCGGCTTGTACCGCATGACTTGCCGCCGCTGACGGCTGTAGTCCGCGCGCAACCCCGGATCGCGCACCCCCGCCGCGTCCAGCGCCCGCTTCCACCTGGCCATCTGTGCACCCTCCGCCACCACCCGCCCGATCTTTGGCCTTCACTTTACGAGCCGTGTTCGTTCAAGAAGGGCCGTCTGACAGGGTTTGATCATGGACATGCATAGTGTGTTGCTCTACGGGTGCGCGGCGGTCGTCGTCGCGTCGGGCATCCAGCTCCTGGTGGTGCTCGCTGCGGTGGACGGCGTGGAGGCGCCGCCTCCGCTCGCCTTGCTGCGGGCCTGGCGGCGGCCGGTCCCGAGGGTCGCCGCGGGGCTGATGGCCGCCATGGCGGTGCTCGGCGTGGCCCAGACGGTCGCCCCCGCCACGGTCGATGCGCTGGAGCGCCACCCCGACGGTGCGTGGTGGCGGGCCGTGACCGCCTTGCTGGTGCAGTCGTCAGGAGGGTTCCAGCTCCTGCTGAACCTGGCCGCGCTGGCGGTCGTCGCGCCGGTTGCCGAGCGGCAGTTCGGCCCCTGGCGGACGGCACTGGTCTTCGCGGC
This sequence comes from Streptomyces sp. NPDC029216, assembly GCF_040648015.1. Taxonomy (NCBI): domain Bacteria; kingdom Bacillati; phylum Actinomycetota; class Actinomycetes; order Kitasatosporales; family Streptomycetaceae; genus Streptomyces; species Streptomyces sp. NPDC029216. The sequence continues at coordinate 17,741 of NZ_JBEZWL010000013.1, forward strand.
GAGCGGTGTCACCGCGCAGGCGGTGAGCATGTCCGGCTGGAGCGTCCGGGGAGGCGGCGACTCGGTGGCGATCTGCGGCCTCGTGGGCGCACTCGCCACCTGGTACGCCGTGCGCGGCAGCGTCGTCACCCTGCGGTGGGCGGCTCTCCTCATCCCCGCCGCCGGTCTCGTCCTGTGCCTCCTCACCAACAATCACGGCGTGGGTCTTCTCGTCGGCTGCGCGCTGGGAGTGGCCCTGGCGGTTCCTGCCCGCCCGCCGCTGGCGGCCGCCTGACCCGGCCCGACCGAGTACCTGGTACGGGGTGTTCCTGAGTACATCCGCTCAGGCGTACGCGCTCCCGGGCTGCTGGACTGTGCCCATGCGCGAGACGACCCCGACCCCGGCCCCCACCACCGCCCGTCCCGCCGAGGACCCGGGCCCGGACGGGGTGTCGATGTGGATGACGGCCTGGACCGCGGCCCTCATCCCCGTGGCCTTCTTCTTCGGGGCCCTCGCTCCGATGGCGGCGGACGCCCACCCCGGGACCGTGGCGCTCGTCATGCCCTTGTGGTGGGCCTCCTGGACGGCTGCCCCGCTGCTGGTGGTGGCGTCCCGGCTGCTGTCCGCCCGACCCGGCCTCGCCCGGGCGGCACGCTGGGCCGGGCGGGCCGCGCTGGTTCCGCCGGTGGCCGTGATCCTGCTGGCGATCACCCTGTAGGACGAGTACCGGTAGCGCGCCCCACCCCGCGACGGCCGAACGAGCGCTACTCGGGCGCCGGCCCGGTCCGTTGAGGGCGTACGGTGCTGGTGTGACCACAGCCGAGACGACGACCGCCCCCGGGACCGCGCTGCTGCTCGCGGCCGCCCCGGTCGGCAAGGGCCGACTGATCGACGCCACCCGCGTCCTGCCCACCCTGGCGGCCTGCCCACCCAGCTCCCTGACCCGCACCGCAGCCGGGACCATCGTCGAGCTCGCCGATCCGACGGACGCGCAGACCGTCCTCACCCGCATCCGCGCCGCGGCCGCCACCCAGGGCCCCCTCACCCTGCTCCTGGCGGGCCAGCTCCACCTCGACACCCGGCAGCACGCGCTCCACATGGCCCTCGCTAGGACGACCCCGTCCACCCTGCGCTACACGGGACTTCCGTGGGCCTGGCTGGCCGGCGAGCTCAAGCCGCGCCGTCCGGGGACCACCACCGTCTTCGTCGACCTGGTCGCGACGCCCGACACCTGGCAGAGGATCGGTATGGACGGCCTCACCCTGGGCCACGGGATATCCCTCTACGGCCGTATCACCCCCGCGCCGCCCCGCAACCGGATGGCTCACCCCGCCTACCTCCAGGCCGTGGCGGGCATCTGGCGAAGCGGCCTGACCCCGCCGCCGGACGAACTCCACGCGAAGGCCGCCGCCCAGGCCGGCCAGGACGGGGCACTGCTCCTGGCCATGGGCGCCACCGCGGCCCCGCTTCCGGTACGCACGGCGCCGATCGCCCCGGCGGTGACCGAGGACCCGCTCCCCGCGATCCTCGCCGCTGCGCGCGCGGGGCAGCACGGTCAGGCGGCGTCGCTCGCCGCACGGTGGGAGGACTGGGCGGTGCGGACGTACGGTGCGGGATCCGCCCAGGCGATCCACTGGCTGGAGGTGCGGGCCGACCTCGCTCATGTGGCCGGCGACGCGGCGGGCAGCTGCGAGCTGTGGATGGCGGCGGTCGACGCCCGGCTCATCCGCCACCAGGCCCCGGACGCACCGGAGGTCGAGGCCGCCGTGGACCGGGCCCACCACCAGTGGCAGGCCGTGCGGGACGCGGCGAGGGCCCGCGAGCTCGGCCCGCGCCTCGTCACCCTGCGCCGCCGTGTCCCGGGGCAGCGGCCGGGTGCCACGGAAGCCGTACAGCGCCGTCTCGAACTGCTGCACACGATGCCGCAGGCGGTGTCCGGAGGCCGGTGACCCCACGGGGCCGGTGCGCGCGTCAGCGCCGCGCCGGCCCACTGGCGCAGCCCCGCACGCCTACCGGTGGGTGGCGATGAACCGGCGCAGTTCCTCGCGCGGGTCGGGGCCCTCGCCGTCGCGCCAGATCTGGTTCACCCTCTCCCCGGCGGGGATACCCCTGAGCAGCATGCCGCGCATGGCGGACGTGGCCGTGGCCCGGGCCCGCGCGATCTGCTCGCCGCTTTCCTCCGTGCCGTCGTCGGTGGCCAGGACCGTGGCCAGATCGCGTTCCCACCGCAGGACGTCGTCCCACACCCACATCTCCGTGTGGCTGGAGCCGGGGTGCTGGAGGCCCACCAGCTTCCACCCCTGACTCTCCGTCAGCGGGGTGTCCGCCGATACCCACCCCGTCACCAACTCGGCTGCCTGTGCGGCCAGTTCTTCATCCATCTCGTTCTGCGTGCTGCTCATGGGTCCGAGCCTAACTCATTTTCGTCGGATTGACGATAATGGCCTTCCGTGCGTCCGTCCGCCCGTTCGGGTGGAGGCTTTAGGGTCGGCATCATGAGCACGCAGAACCTGACCCTTGAGTCACTCCTGTCGCAGATCGCCCGCCGGGACGCCCTGTGGCGGGCCGAAAAGGACCTGAAGGAGCTCGGACCCGAAGGGGTCGGCGCCCTCCTGGGGATACGGCGCAACGGCCCGGGCGCGCTGCGCCGCCATGCGTTGCACGCGCTCGCGATGATCGGTGCCGGGGATGCGCTGGACGACCGGGACCGGCGGGCGCTGGAGCGCCTCGTCCGGATCAAGCTGCCGGACGACCGGCCGCTGGACCACCACTGCCCGTTCGTGTGGATCGCGGTACCGGCCGCCACGTACGAGGGGGTGTTCGAGGCCTTGGGGCTGCGCGACCGCATCCCCGCGACCATGGCCATGGGCATGTCGGCGCTGCATCACGACACGGCCGTGATCACCGGCCCCGACGGCGAGGAGAGGACGGTCTGCCGGGCCTTCGTCACACCCGAGTTCGCGGGCTGGCGGATGGTGTTCGGCGGCCCGGTGTGCGTACGCGACGCCGAGGAGCTGTCGGCCCGGATCAGCGCGCGCTGCGGGCAGGCCCACTTCTACTTCCGCGACGCCTACGACGACGAGCACGGCTGGTTGATCGCCGAGCAGGGCCGGGTGATCCGCTCCTACCAGACCTACCGCGAGCCGGCCTGGACCGGCGAGCCGCTGCCCTGGGAGGTCCCGCAGACGGAGGACGAACACTGGGAGCCCGGCCTGTACGAACCGAACGCCTCGTGCGAGACGAATGCCAACGAGGTGGCGGAAGCGGTGACCGTCGATCCGGAGCAGATCGACGAGAGCACCCCCATGAGCGGCCACGGCTGGCTGGCCGTCACCGCGCCCGGTGTCGGGCACGGACCGTTCCCCGGCGCCCTCGACATCTGACAGGGCGGCGTATTGGCCGGATATCGGCGTCCGGCTTGGGCTTGTGGATCACCAGTCGATAACCTCCCGCTAGTTGCTCAAGTCAACCAATGGGGATGGGTATGGACTCCACCACCGAACACTTCCGCAGCCACGTGGAAGCGATCCTTGACGCCCTGGCAGAAGAACCCGGCCGTGAGGCCCTGGTACACCGGGAACGGCGCGTCAGCGCGGGTGAATTACGCGGCCTCGTCCACGGCATGGCACGCGCCCTGCGCTCCCAGGGGGTGGGGCGCGGCCAGACGGTCACCCTCCTGGCCGGCAACCTCCCCGAGACCATCGCGGCCCGCTACGCCGCCGGGCTGCTCGGCTGCGCCGTGAACCACCTCTATGCCGGCCTTTCGGCCGATGTGCACGCCGACATCCTCCGGGACGTCGAGACCCAGGCACTGATAGTCGACCCCGCCCACCGCGACCGCGCCGCCGCCCTGGCCCGGCGGGTGCCGCTGGAACGGGTGTTGTTCCTCGGCGGAGGCACGGGCACGGACCCGGACCCGGACCTGGCCACGGACCTGGTGCAGCTCGCCGCCGAGGAATCCGCCGACGCGTTTCCAGGAGCGGCGCATCCGCAGGACATCTGCACCATCCGCCACACCGGCGGCACCACCGGCCACCCCAAGGCCATCTGCACGACCTTCGAGCAGTGGGTGTCGATCGCACCGGACCGGTCCGACGAAGGTCCGGTCAAGGCCCTCGTGTGCACCACCCTCGCGCACGCGGCCGGCTTCATGGCGGACAACACGCTGCACGGCGGCGGCACCGTCGTCCTGCTGGACGAGTTCGAAGCCGGCGCCGTGCTCGCCGCCGTCGAACGCGAGCGCATCACCCACACGTTCCTGCTGCCGCCGCTCCTCTACCAGTTGATGGACCACCCCGAGGTCGACCGCACCGACACCTCCAGCCTGCGCATGCTCACCTACGGGGGCTGCGCCTCCTCCCCGACCCGCCTCGCGGCGGCGGTCCGGCGCTTCGGGCCCGTCCTCAACCAGTTCTACGGCCAGAACGAGGCCGGCGGGATCAGCATCCTTTCCCCCGAGGACCACGATCCGCAGCGCCCGTGGCTGCTGCGCACCGCCGGGAAGGTCATGGAGGGCGTCGAGGTGGCCATCCGCGACGCCGACGGACGCCACCTGCCCGCCGGCGAGCACGGCGAGATCTGCGTCCGCTCCCCGCAGGTGATGAAGGGCTACTGGAAGCAGCCCGAGCTCACCGCGGAGGTACTGCGGGACGGCTGGCTCCACACCGGTGACATCGGGTTCGTCGACGCGGACGGCTACCTCACGATCGTGGACCGGCTGAAGGACATGATCGTGGTGGTGGGAGGCCACGTGTACACGGTGGAACTGGAGGACGTGCTGAACTCCCACCCCCAGGTCCTGCAGAGCGCGGTGTTCGGAGTCCCCGACGCCAACCTCATGGAACGGGTCCACGCCGTGGTCGTCCGCACCCCGGGCGGGGACGTCGACGCGAAGGAACTGTGCGCCCTGGTGCGCGACAGGAAGGGAGCCATGTACGAGCCGGCGGACATCACCTTCGCCGACGCGCTGCCCCTGACCGACGCGGGCAAGCCGGACAAGAAGCTGCTCCGCAGCCGGGTCGTCACCGCCGGGCGGTGACGGATGGTCAGCGGCCTCGCTCGGCGCCGCCGTTCACCTGGATGATCTGCGCCGTCACCTGGGAGGCCGCAGGGGAGGCCAGCCAGGCGACCGTCCCCGCGATGTCGTCCGGGACCCCCGCCCGGCCGGTGTGGGTCTGGCCGACCAGGAGCTCGTGGCGGTCGGCGCCGAGACCGTCGGCACCGAAGAACTCCGTCTGCTCGATGTAGCCGGGAGCCACCGCGTTCACCGTGACGCCCCGGGGGCCGAGGGCCGCGGCGAGGTCGTACACGTACGGGTGCAGGGCCGCCTTGGCGCCCGCGTACGACCCCGCCCCCGACCCCCGGTACGCGGCGATGGAGCTGATCATCACGATCCGGCCGCCGGGCGAGGTGATCACCGGGTGGAGGGCCTCGGTCAGGAGGACGGCGCTGAGGACGTTCGAGCGGAAGTTCTCGGTCCAGTGCCAGGCCGCTCCGGACGTGCCCGCCGCGACCTCGTCGGGAACCCCGATCAGGACGTCGCCGCCGGCCGCGTTGACCAGGACGTCCACCGGGCCGCCGAGCGCGAGCACCTCGTCGCGGACCCGGTCCGCCTCCTCGGGGAGGGCGAGATCGGCGTCCAGGGCCAGCACCCGGCCGCCGCTGCCCTCGTGACGCTCGGTCAGTTCGGCCGCGGTCCGCTCCAGCACGTCCTTGCGGCGCCCGACGGCGATCACCCGGGCCCCCTCGGCGGCGAAGGCCGCACAGACGGCACGGCCGATGCCGGTGCCCCCGCCACTCACTACCACGGTCCTGGTCATGGAAAGCCTCCCAGAGCGTTTCATCGGGTGCGACGGGCGCCACTGCGGACACCCCATCGGTGGAACAGGAGCGCGGCGGCGCCCACGGCCACGGAGTCCCACGGCGCGGGGAGCCGACCGGTACCGCCCGTGGCACCGACGGCGGCCGCGGTGAGGAGCACCGCCAGGTAGGCCACGAACCAGAGCCCGGAACGCAGTTCCGCGACCAGCCGGTGCCGGTCCCGACGGTACCTGAAGGCGAAGACGGCCACGGGCGTCAGCATCATCGGCAGCGCCACCCGCAGATGGACCCACCCGGCCCAGTGGATCAGCTCCGAGGAGACGACGAAACCGGCGGGGGCCACCCACCGCATGGCCCGCATCCGCCACACGCCCGGGTCCCGGTCGGTCGCCTGGAAGGTGCTCACGGCCACCGAGCAGGCGGAGTAGGTGAGCAGGGAGAGGACGCCGACCACACCGATGATCTCCTGCCAGCCCCGGAAGGGCGCGAGGAAGACCGTGGCGAGCACGAAGTTGGCGAGCAGGGTGCGCCGGGGGACCCCGGAAGCGGGATGGACGGCGGTGAAGAAGGCCGGCAGGACGCCGTTGCGGGCGGCGGCGTACGTCTCGCGGCTGCCGGACGCCACGAAGATGCCCGCGGCCCCGGTGGGCGAGAGGACCGCGTCCGCGTAGATCAGCGTGGCCAGCCAGCCGAGGTTGAGGGCGATCGCGAGCTGCCCGAACGGGGAGTCGAAGTCGAGCCCGTGCCAGCCGCCGCCCAACTGCCCGGCGGGGACCGTGAACAGGAAGACCAGCTGCAGCACCGTGTACAGCACGATCGCCAGGACGATGGCCGTGATCACGGCGCGGGGCAGGTCGCGGCGGGGGTCGCGGGCCTCCGCGGACAGCTCGATGGGGGCCGCGAAGCCGTTGAAGGTGTAGATGATCCCGGCGCCCGCCACCGCGGTCAGGGCGGCCGACCAGCCGTAGGGGGCGAGGCCACCGCCAGCCTCGACGGTGCCGGAGTCGAAGCCCGCGGCCGTCAGCGCGGCGATGGTGAGCAGCGGGACACCGAACTTGAAGACGGTCAGCGCCGTGGTGATCCGGGCGAACAGCCGGACCCCGAACCAGTTCAGGAGCGCGAGCAGGGCCAGCAGGGCCACGGCCGCGACGGTGCCCCGGGCCGTGAGGCGGCCGTCCCGGTAGAGGCCGGGGACGTAGTGGGCGGCGTACTGGGCGATCGCCGAGGCCTCGGCGGCCAGCGCACTGGCCACGGAGAGCAGCACGGCCCATCCGATGGCCGTCCCCACCAGGGGTCCGCTGGCCTCCAGGGGCCAGCGGACCATGCCCCCGGCCCGCGGCCGGGTCGCGCCGAGCTGGACCAGGACGAGGCCCACCAGCATCATCGCCGCCCCGGCGACGGGCCAGGACAGCAGGGCGGCCGGGCCGGCGAGCCGGGCGGCGTAGTACGCGCTGAAGAGCCAGCCGGACCCGATCATGCCGCCGAAGGCGATGGCGGTCAGGGTCCACCGGCCGAGTTCGCGGCGCAGGCCCTCCTCGGGCGCGGCGGCCGCCCGGGTTTCCTGCTCTGGTACGGGGGTCAGCGGAGGTGCGGACATGTGTGGGTTCTCCGGTCGAGGGGTCGGGGAGGGCCGGACGGTCAGCGGTGGCCGTCGGCCGCCGGGGCCGGCTCGGCCGCGCCCGGCGCGCCCGAGCGACGGGCGAGCAGGCCGAGGAACAGCACCGCGAGGGCGACCGCCCCGACGGCGAAGGGCAGCGCGGGGTCGAGCTGGTACAGGCTCGTCGCGGCGAGGGGCCCGAGGACCAGGGTGACGGCGTTGGCGGAGGCGCTGAGACCGGCCGCCCGGCCCTGCTCGTCGGGGCCCACGCTCAGGCTCAGCGCCGAGTTGTAGCCGGGGATCGCGAAGCTGTGCCCGAACCCCGACAGGGTGACGGCGGCCAGGAACGCCGGCAGCGAGTCGGCCAGGCAGATGGCCGCGAAGGCGACGGTGGTCAGGGGCACGCCCACCAGCAGGAGCCGCTGGGGGCGCCAGGCCAGCTTGGGGATGAGCACCCCCTGGACGAGGAGCATGGGCAGGCCGCCGGCCAGGAGCACCATGCCGGACAGCTCCACCGTCCTGGCGGCGTCCAGGTCCAGACGGTCCATCAGCAGGAAGCCGATGCTGGTCTGGAGCAGACTGGTGGACAGGTAGATCCCGGCACCGACCAGCAGCAGGGCCCGGATGCGGGGATCCGCCGGGCTCAGCCGTCCGGTGACGCCCTTGCGGTCGGAGCGCCGCTCCTCGGCGGGCAGCCGGATCCACACCAGCACGCCGACGAGCCCGATCAGCACGGGCGCCGTGTACAGGGCGGGCAGCATGCCCAGGTCGCCGAGGAGGCCCCCGAGCCCGGGGCCCAGGACGAGGGCGAGGCCGACGGCGGCGCCGACGCGGGAGATGCCCTTGACCCGTTCCTCGTCCCCGACGGAGGTGTCGGCGACGTAGGCCTGGGCCGCGACGGGAAGGGCCGCGAGCGAGCCGCCGAACAGGATCCCGCGGGCGAGCAGCAGCAGGACGAAGACGGCGGTCGTGCCCAGGACGCCCCGCAGACCAAGGTGGGCGAAGGCGGCGAAGGCCAGCAGTCCCAGCGCGGCACCGAACAGGGCCATCACCATGAGGGGTTTGCGGCCCCACACGTCGGCGCGCCGCCCCCACACCGGGCTGACGAGCGCCACCACGGCGGCGGACGCGCTCATCACCATCCCGTACTGGAACTCGCTGATGGACAGCTCCCGGGCGAGCGGCGGCAGCACCGGGGTGAGGATCTGCTGCCCGGCGTAACCGCCGAAGACGGCGAGGTGCAGCAGGCCGAGCCCGCCCGCACTCCGACGGGACGTCACCATGGCTGTTCCTCCTGGTTTTCACGGGCGGGTGGGCCGCCGGGGTCGCGCGGGCGCAGGTCGAGCCCGCCGAGCGCCCGGGAGACGTCCCGGGCCGCCGCGATGAGCGCCGCCTCCCGGCCGGCGCCGGCCATCAGCTGTACGGCGACGGGCGCGCCGGCGGCCGGGTGGACGGCGACGGGGAAGGTGATCGCGGGGAGGCCGGCGAAGCTGGCGACGGGGGTGAACCCGATCTCCCGGTCGTAGCGCGGGTCGTCGGGGGCGGGGATGGTGGAGTCCGCGGCGGCCACCGCGCCCCGCGGGCGCGGCAGTGCCGGATCCAGCGGCAACAGCCAGGCGTCCACCCGGCGTTCGGTGAACCAGGCGGCGGTCCGGGCGCGCAGCCGGGCCATGCGGTCGCGGATGGCGGCGTACTCGGCGTCCCCGACCGCGGCACCGACCCGCAGCGCGGCGAAGGTGGAGCCGAGCAGGTCGTCCCCGATGCGGTCGCCCCACTGCCGGTACCCGTTCCAGGCGTCGCGCGCGCACAACTGCCAGGCGTTACCCCGGCATTCCCACAGCTCCCCGAGGTCCGCCCCGACCACCTCGTGTCCGGCGGAGCGCAGGAGGGACGCGGTCAGGTCGAGCGCCTCGGCGATCTCCGGGTCGACGACGCCGTCCGCGCGCAGTTCCCGCGGGATGCCCACGCGCAGCCGGAGTCCGTCCGGCACCGGGTCGCCGAGCCCCAGGTGGTGCCAGGCGAAGGCCATGTCGTCGGCGGTGCGGGTGACCCACCCCGGGGCGTCCATGGCGGGGGACAGCGGGAAGATCCCGGGCAGGTTGCGCGGATGGTGGGTGACGCGCAGGCCCACCACGCCGCAGCGGCCCGCGGGCCAGCGGACGGAGCCCAGGACGTCGGTGCCCAGGGACACGTCGCAGACGTTTCCGGCCACGGCCACGGCCGATCCGGTGCTGGAGCCGGCCGGATCGATGTGCGGGAAGAAGGGGTTCACGCACCCCGAGCCCACGGCGATGTTCAGTTCGGTGGTGACCACCTTGGCCGTCACCTCGGCGCCGGTGACGCCCCGGAGCACGGCGGCCGTGGTGCGCGGGTGGTGCCGGTAGTGGCGCAGCCCGAGGCGGGTGGCGAAGCCGCGGACGTCCACGGTGTCCTTGACGCCGAGCCGCAGGGCGGCCCCGGTGGGCTCGCGGAGTTCGGCGCAGGCCCGGTACCGGCCGTCCGCGGCGGCCGCCCAGTCGGCGGCCGGGGTGCGGAACTCCTCGGCCCCGAGCTGCCCGGTCACGAGGAGCCGGTGGCGCTCGGCCAGGGGGAGGGCGAGGACTTCGGGCAGGGCGGCCTCGGGAGCGGGGGTGTTGGGAGCGGCGGTGTCGGTCGGGGTGCTCATGACAGTTCGTAGAGCCCTTCGCCGTCGAGGAAACGGAGGGTGCCGTAGTCGCGGAGGACGACCTCGGCGACCTCGTGCCGCAGGTTGACGATCATGGGATACGTCAGGTCGTCGACGGTCGGACGGATCTCGCCGCCGGGCGCGACGAGGGTACGGATCTCGTGGAGGCTCTCCAGCTTCTCGATCACGTCCAGGTTCCGGAACCCCTTCAGCGTCCCGGACTTGGGGGAGATCATCGCCACGGAGGCGAAGTGCTGCCGGACTACGTAGTCCTCCGCGCGGCGCTCGTGGAAGCGCTCGGGGGCGACGTAGGCGTCCACCGTCCAGTCGATCTGGGAGGAACCGGTGCCCAGGGAGGCGTAGAACGGGATGTCACCGCCGGCGATGCGGGCACCGGCCTCCACCAGCCGGGGGCCGTCCGGAGTCAGCTTGATCTCCAGGTGGCCGGGACCGTGCCGGATGCCGAGGGCGTCGAGCACGTCGTACGCGTAGCGGCCGAGGACCTCGCCCTCGGGGGAGCGGCGGGTCAGCAGGTGCACCGAGTCGCACAGGTCGAGGACCCCGTTGGCGGTGATACGGGTCGTCTTCCAGATGTCGGTGACGTGGTGCTCGCCGTCCCGGCTCACGGTGTTGACCACGTACTCGCCGCCCACCAGGTACTCCTGGGCGACCACTCCCTCATTGCCGACGGAGAAGAAGTTCTCGGCCCGGGCCAGGGCCCGGTACGCGGCCACCGACTCGTCGGGGGTGTCGCAGAAGTGGATGCCGTCCCCGCCCGTCGAGCGGATCGGCTTGACCACGACGCGCCGGCCCAGCTTGGTGTGCCACTCCCGCAGCTGCTCCTCGTCGGAGACGAGGATCTGTTCGGAGCCGGGGACGCCGGCCCGCTTGATTGTCTCCACCATCGTGTACTTGTCCCGGCGGGCCGGGCTGAGGGCGGTGCCGTTGGTCGGCAGGGACAGCGCCTCGCTGAGCACGTCGGCGAACTCGACGCCGAACTCGCCGCCGGGCACCACGGCGACGGGGCCGTACGCCGAGACGGCGCGTACGGTCTCGGCCAGGTCGCCCCGGTGCACGATGTTGGCGGCGTAGTTGTCGAGGCTGAAGGTGGACCGGTACACCTTCGGGATCTCGGGGGTGCTCTGCACGCGGACGCAGGCGTAGCCGGCCTTGACGAACTCCGGGGCGAGGCGTCGGGTGGGGTGGTAGGCGTCGACGATGACGACGTGGCCCTTGACGGACATGGGGTGGCTCTCCTGGGGTCGCTGGTGGTCAGTGCACGGGGCTGAGTTCGCCGACGGGCTCGGCGCTCACCCGGAACGCGGCGGCCGTCGCGGTCAGGGCCCGCTCGACGGCGGTCCCGTCGGCCGCCCGGAACCGGAACCGGCCGCCGACGTGTTCGTAGTAGGCGTCGGCCGCGGGCAGGACCTCGCCCGGCTCCAGCAGGGCCTGTGCGTAGGGCCCCGGTTCGCGGCCGACCATCGGGGTGACGTGGGTGATGCGGCAGGGCCGGGCCTCGGGGGCCGGGACGAGCAGCCAGCCGCCGACCTCGTCGGAGTCCGCCGGGCGCGGGGCGGGTCCGGCGGGCAGCCCGAGCTGGATGCGGAAGGCGGCCTCCATGAGGTCGTAGCCGTGCAGTTCGCGCCACACGAACGGGATCTCGGCGCCTCCGACGCGCGCGCCGACCTCCAGGAACCGGCAGGCGCCGGTCTCCTCGTCGAAGAAGACCTCCAGGTGGAAGGGGGTGGGGCGGTCGGTGAGCGCGGCCATGGCGGCCCGGGTGTGCTCGCCGATCGGTCCCAGGACCGCCGGGTCGTCGACCTCGACGGAGCCCAGGAAGGTGCCCTCGCGGAAGCCCAGGCAGGTGTTGACGTAGCGGGAGGCCCGCCAGCACAGCAGCCGGGAGCCGTCGAAGACGCCGTCCACGTGGTGGATCCGGTGCGGCAGGTACTCCTGGACGAGCATCGGGTCGCTCCAGTCGACCCCGATCAGGTCCTCGGCCCCCGAGACGAGGCGGACCCCGGCGCTCGAACTGCCGATCCGGGGCTTCACCACCACCGGCAGGCCGTGGGCGGCGGCGAACTCCATGACCTCGTCGGCGCCGGCCACGGCCGCGGTCGCGGGGGTGGGCACGCCGGCGGCCCGTACCCGGTCCACCATCAGGTACTTGTCGCGGAACCGCAGCAGGTCCTCGGGGCGGTCCCCGGGACAGTCCCACTCGACGCGCAGGGCCGCGGCCGTGAGCAGGTCGTCCTCCTTGAGGGCGACGATCCTGCTCGGCCGCCCGTGGCGCGAGGCCAGCAGGTTCAGGGCCGGGCGGACCTCGTCGAGGTCGTCGGTCCGGGTCACGGTCACGACGTCGGTGGCCGGGGCGGGTACCGCAGGGAGGGCCACCTCGGTGGCGATGTAGGTGACCGTGTTCCGCGCGTGGTCGAGGTAGCGGCCGTATTCGGCGTAGCGCTCCTGCCATCGTGTGATGACCACGATGTGCGGGCGGTCGGTGTCCGGGGCGGTCACAGGGCGTCCTTTCGTTCGAGCAGTCCGGCCGCCACCGTGATCAGGCGGTCGGCCTGGGCGGGAGCCAGGCGGGGGTCGCAGGAGGACAGGTACCGGGGCAGTGCGCCGGTGGCGAGGCCGGCGGGGTCGTCGACGCATTCGGTCACGTCGTCGGGCGTCATCTCCAGGTGCAGACCCCCGGGCTGGGCCCCGTGGGCGCGCAGGACGGCGAAGAAGTCGCGGACCTCGCGCTCGACGTCCGTCAGCACCCTGGTCTTGCGGCCCGAGCCGTGCCGGACGGTGTTCCCGTGCATCGGGTCGCACAGCCAGACCACGCGGCCGGCGAACCCGGCGGCGGCGTCCACCAGCGCGGGCAGCAGCCGGGCGGTCCCGGCGGCGCCCAGCCGCGTGATGAGCGACAGGCGTCCGGCGGGCCGTCCGGCCGCGAGCCGCTCGCACAGCTCGCGGACCTCCTCGGGGGTGGCAGTCGGGCCGAGCTTGACGCCGACCGGATTGGTGACGGCCTCCGCGAAGCGGACGTGCCACCCGTCCGGGCGGCGGGTGCGCTCGCCGATCCAGAGCATGTGCGCCGAGGACCCGTAGCGGCCGCCCGCCTCGTGGTCGTTGCGGACCAGTGGGTCCTCGTAGTCCACGAGCAGGGCCTCGTGGCTCGTGTACACGGGGGACGACGGGGCGCGGTCGGCGGGGCCGTGGGCCAGGCGCCCCTCGACCAGCAGGGTGTCCAGGCAGGCGGCGGCGTGGTCGTACGCGGCGCGCAGCCGGGCGGGGTCCGGCCGGCGCGCGGCGGGGTCGGCCTCGGGCCGGTTGACCGCGTCACCCCGGTACACGGGGAGCGCGACGCCGTCGCAGGTCTCGACGTCCTGGGACCTCGGCTTGGCGTACTGCCCGGCGAACCGGCCCACGCGGACGACCGGCACTCCCGCACGGGCCTCCAACCGGTCGGCGAGCAGGGCGAGATGGGCGGCCTTGGCGCTGATCCGGGCGGGGGCGGAGTCACGGAAGGGCTCCGCGCAGTCGCCGCCCTGCAGGACGAAGGCTGCGCCGCGGGCGGCGCGGGCCAGGTCGCCGCGCAGCCGGTGGCACGCGGCGGCGTCCACCAGAGGAGGGAGGCCGGCCAGGTCGGCCCGGACCCGCCGGAGCAGGTCCTCGGACCCCCAGGGCGGCTGCTGGGCGGCCCGCAGGCGGACGCGGTCTGTCGCTGTCGTCATGGTCATCGTTCCCGTGGGGTGGTGAAGTGCCGCTCGACCCGCCGGGCGGTGTCGGCGACCTCGTCGGCCAGGGGGCGGTCGCGGTCCAGGGGGACCCAGTCCGCGGCGAGTTCGCCCCAGATCCCCGCCGGAGGCGTCACGCCGTTCAGGTGGGCGAACTGGGTGACGGCCAGGCAGAGGGAGGCCGTGATCCACCAGGCGCGGTCCAGGGCGGCGGACACCGCGTTGGCGCTGTTGAGCGCCAGGGGGACGTGGTCCTGGTTGCCCAGGTTGGTGGGGACCGGGGTGAACGAGGCCGGGTAGCCGTGCTGGCGGATCGCGCCCAGGTGGGAGCCGGCGGCGATCTGGACGCCCGCCAGTCCGCTCTGGCGTCCGGGGGCCGGCGTCAGCATGGGGGGCAGGCCGCCGTTGTGCTGGGGGTCGAGCACCAGATGGAGCTGGCGTTCGGCCAGGTAGGCGAGGTGGTGCAGGCACAGCATGTGCTGTTCGCTCGCCAGCGCGACGGGTGCCGCGTGGAAGTTCCCGCCGTGCAGGACGTCGCCGTCCACGAAGACGGGGTTGTCGGTGGTGCCCCCGCCCTCGGCCGTCAGCACCGCTTCCTGGAAGGAGAGCTGGTCGAGGACCGCCCCGACGACCTGGGGCGCGCAGCGCAGGGAGTAGGGCTCCTGCAGCCGGCGGGCGGCGTCCTCGTCGCGGACCACCGCGCTGCGGGCCTCGCGGATCACCGCCGCGGCCCGGCGCTGGCCGGGATGCCCGCGGACGGCGGAGAGCCGGTCGTCGTAGGGCTCCGCGCTGCTGCCGAGGAGACCCGCCAGGTGCCCGGAGCCCACGGCGACGGCCAGGGCCAGCGCCTGGAGCCGCGCGTGGTTGTGGAGCGCCCGGGCGAGCGAGGCGCTGGTGCCGTTGGCGAAGGCCAGGGCCGAGCGGGCGTCCCAGCGGACGGGGGCCAGGCCCAGGTCCCGCAGGGCCCGCTCCGCCGGTACCTGCTCCCAGGTGCCGGCGGGCGTCCGCCGCCAGGCCGGGCCGCGGCCGGCCGCGGCCTGGGCGGCATGGGCCAGGGGGACCAGGTCGCCGCTGGCGCTGAGGCTGCCGTCCTGGGGCACCACCGGGGTGAAGCCCTGGTTCCACTGGGCGGCCAGGGCCTCCCATACGTCGACGGCGACGGCCGAGTGCCCCAGGAGCATGCCGCGCAGGCGCAGCAGGACCATGGTGCGGGTGACCTCCGGGGGCAGGGCCGGGCCCTGGCCGGTGGTGAGGTGGTCGAGGAGCCCGGTCCCCTGCACGTGCGGGTCCCCGTCGGCTTCGTAGTCCACCAGCGGCCCGAAGCCCCTCGTGAGGCCGTATACGGGGCGGCGGGCGGCGATCGCGGTCAGGGAGGCGCGGCTCGCTTCCAGGCGGCGCCGGTCCTCGGGGCCGAGGGCGACGGTGGCCCCCCACTGTGAGGCCGTCAGGAACTCCGCGACGGCGGTGGGGCGGGCGCCGGACGGGGAGAGCGGTGGGGAGGGGGCCAGGGTCGTCATAACGTTCCCGTCGTGGTGGTCCGGAGGGTGGGCGACCGGTGCGGCAGCGGCTTCCCGGTGTCGGAGCGGGCGATCCGGCCGACCGCGTGCACGGCGGCGGGCAGGGGGCAGCCCGGCAGGGCCGCGGTGACGGCGGCGCGGATCGCCCGGCCGTCGACGCGGTCGGGACCGCCGGTGTGGAACAGCTCGTACCGCTCGCCACGCACCGGATCGCCGGTCGTCGCGCACACGATCTCCACGCCGGGGAAGGCGGAGCCGACCGCGCGCTCGACGACCCCGAGGTCGCAGCGGATCCCGTTGACCTTGATCATCCGGGAGGCCCGTCCGCGCCAGTGGAAGGACCGCGGCGGGACGGGGGTGACGATGTCGTCGGTCGGCCACGAGGCGAGCGGACGGTCGGCGCCGTCGGGGCGGGCGAGCCGGGGGCCGCGTACGGTCAGCCGGCCGTCCTCGCCGATGCGCGCGTCGACGTCGTCCAGCAGCCGCCAGGGCAGTTCCGGCTCGTCGGTGCCCGTCAGCCGGCGGACCGCGATCGCGCCGGTCTCGGTGGAGCCGAAGACCTCGACGGCGTCGAACGGAGTGCCCCGGCGGTCGCGGACCAGGTCGCGCGCGGTGGCGGTGACCGGTCCCGTGCCGTGCAGGGCGACGGCGCCCGGGTGGTCGGCCGTGGCCGGGACCAGGGAGCGCAGGACCAGCCAACTCGACGGCAGGCACACGAAGAGCGTTCTCGGTCCGCCGCTCAGGGACGGTACGGCGGCGGGGTCGCGCCAGGCGTGGACCACCGGCACGCCGAGGAGGCCGGGCAGGACGACACCGAAGAGCCGCCCGAAGAGGTGGCGGGGCGGGGCGAAGCAGACGACCCGCTCGACGGTGCCCAGCCCCGCCGCGGCCACCAGCCGTACCTCGTCGTGGAGTTGCCCGGGCGTGCGCCACCACCGCACCGGGGTTCCGGTATGGCCGGAGGTCTCGAAGGGGATCCCGGCGGCCGGGCCGACGGTGGGGGAGGGGGACGGTCCGGTGGGGCGGACGGTCGGGGCCGTCGTCACGAGACGGCATCCAGGGCGGTCCGGTCCTCCAGCAGGTCCCGGACGAAGGCGGCGATCCGCCCCACGGTGGCGAAGCCGTACCGGACGTCGTGGGCGACGAAGTCGACCTCGACGCCGAAGGCGGTCTCGACGGCGGTGACGCATTCGAGGGCCGTGAGGCTGTCGTAGCGGTCCCCGAGGGCCTGGGCGAGTTCGGCGTCGTCGGCGGCGGAGTCGAGGGCGTCGCCGAGGAGCGGGGTGAGCGCGGCCCGCACCCGCGGGGTCAGTTCCTCGATGGTGGGTACCGTCGCGGTCATGGCTGGTTCCTTCGCGGGGTGTCGGCGGACCGGAGGCGGCCCTGGTCGGCGAGGTGGACGTGGGAGGGATCGGTGGGGCGGAATTCGATGTAGAGGAACGGCGTCCGCTCGGTCAGGCCGAGCGCGGCGGCGATCTCCTCGGCCAGCTCGGAGCGGAACGCCTCGTCACGGCCGGTGCCCACGCACACGGTCACGCGGGCGTACCGGAGCCCTTCGTCCGCGTCCGCGGGCGTGAGGGCCGTGACCGGCATGCCGCCGCTGAACAGGGAGTTCGGTTCGATGGCGGTGAAGTGCACGACGACGTGACCGGGGGCCACGCCGCGGGCGGCGAGGAAGCGGGTGAGCCGGACGGCCACGGCGCGTCGGGCCGGGACCGTCATGGGGGGCGAGAGGATCTCGATCGTGGGCATGGGTGCCTTCGGTGGGACGGCCTAGGAGAGAACCAGGGGCGGCAGGGAGCCGGTGGGGCCTTGACCGGCCCGACGGTGGAGCAGGGTGCCCAGGCAGTCGGCCAGGGCCCCGCCGCCCGCGGGCGCCATGGGGGTCCAGGCCGTGCCGGCGCCGGTCCGTACGCGGTCGACGAAGCGCCGCAGGTGACCGGGATCGACCGGGAGGCCGAACAGGTCGGCGGTGGCCACGGCCTCGTAGGTGGACAGCAGGTCCGGGATCCGCCTGCCGGTGTCGGCCCAGCCGCCGCCGGTCACCCGGTGCTCGTCCAGGACCCGGCGCACGGACGGCTCGTCGCGGTCCCCGAGGGCGTGCCGGATCCGCAGGATCCGCAGACGTCCACGGGACCCTTCGGGCGTGGCCCGGGCGCTGAAGGCCGCCAGCGCGCCGGCGTCCAGGACGGCGGACACCTCGGCGCCCAGCAGCCCGACGACGGCCACGGCGGCCGCCGTCGACAGCGGGTCGGACCCCCGCCCCTCCCAGAAGCCGAAGCCTCCGTCGGGGTTCTGCAGCGAACGCAGCCAGTCCAGCACGCCGGCCCGCTGAGCGGCGTGGCGTCCGGGGTCGGCGAAGGCGCCCGCGGTCAGGCCCCACAGGGTGCAGCGGATCTCGCTGCCCCGCCCCGGCATGTACATCAGCCCCGCCTCGTTGGGCAGCAGGCAGCCTTCGAGCCAGGCGCGGTGGGCGGGGGCGGCGGGGGCCGAGGGGTCCGCGAGGACCGTGGCGGCGGTGGTCAGGGCGTCGGCGGCGCGGGCGGGCTCACGGTAGGTGTAGCCGCCGTCGGGACAGGCGAGTTCCGCGATGCGGCGGACCACCGCGTCGGCGGTCCCGGTGAGGTCGGCGCCGACTCCGACGAGCGCGCCGACGGCGCAGAAGGAGGCCCACACGTCTTCGACGCCGTACCCCTCCCAGCGGACGAACGCCCCGCCGGGTCCGCGCAGGCCCAGGATCCACGGCACGACGTCGTGGCGGGGCATAGCGCCGAGGAGGCGCAGGGCGGCGACCGCCCGGTACGTGGCCCACATGCACGGGGTCCCGGCGGCGGGGGAGAACGTGAAGCCGCCGCGGCCGCTCTGCCGGTCCCGGATCCACGCGAGGAGTCGGGGGACGTCCCAGGGCGGACTCACGGGTTCCCGGGCGTTCAGCGCCGCCCAGGCGGCGACCCCGTAGTGGCAGGCCCGGACGTCCGCTTCACCGTGATCGGGACTCCACGTCAGCCCGCCGTCCTCGGTCTGCAGGGCGCGGAGCCAGGCCAGCAGCCGGGCCCGGTCGGGCACCGCGGACCCGGCCGGGCCGAGGACGGTACGGGTGGAGAAGTGGGTGGCCCAGACCTCGGCGCCCTGGCCGGGGGTCATCGCGTAGGCGTCGCCGGTCCAGGTGGTGCGGAGCCACTCGGCGGTGGCCCGGGGACCGGGGACGGGCCGGCCGAGGTCCGTGAGGGCCTGGGTGCAGTAGAAGGTGGCCCAGGCGTCCGAGGGCATGCCCACCGACCAGGCGTAGCCGCCGTCGGCGTTGCGGCGGCCGGCCAGGTACCGGGCCGTGGCCTCGGGGTGGGTCGCGTCCTCGGTACGGCCGAGCCAGGCCAGGGTGCGGACCGCGGCGTAGGTGCACCACAGGTCGGGTTCGCCGAGGACCGCGCCGCCGGCCGGGCCGGCCGGCGCCGCGACGGGGGTTTCGCTGGTGGCGAGGGTCATCACACGCTCTCCACGACACGGATGTTGGTGCGCTTCCAGCTCTTCTGGGACCCGCCGCTCTTGGTCGTCGCGGGCAGCGCGTTGAGGAAGGCGATCCGGTCCCATTCCAGTCCGAGCCGCTCGTGGCTGGCCCGGCGGACGGCGTCCACGGCCCACTCCTCCTCGGTGCGGTCGGAGCCGTGCGCACGTTCCAGCAGGAGCCGGGCCGAGGAGCCGGCCGCGTCCGTCTCGATCAGGTACCCGGTGGCCGGGGTGAGGCCGTAGACGATCTCCTCCACGGCGTGGACGGAGAGGTCGGCCCCCCGGACGCACAGGGCGTCGGTGGAGCGGCCGCGGACGACGACCGTGCTTCCGGGCTCGGGGCAGTCGCACCGGGTGCTGCTGATCTCCACTTCGTCCCCCGTGTCGAGGCGCAGCAGCGGACGGGCGTGGAGGTTGAGGGGGGTGACGACCAGCCGGCCGGTGCCGTCGGCCGGCAGCGGCACCGTGCGGGTGCCGTCGGTGAGTTCGAAGTAGTTCGCGTTGGTCAGCAGGTGGAGGTTGCCCCGCGCGCAGGTCGCGGCGAGCGTGCCGGTCTCGGTGCTGCCGTAGCTGACGTCGTAGGCGGTGGCGTCCCACCAGGCGCCGATGCGGGTCCGCAGCGCGGGGGTGCTGACCTCGCCGAGGAGCATCAGCTTGGTCACGGACCCGGACAGGTCGGCCAGGGTGCCGCGCCCGCCCAGCAGGCGCGTGAGCTGGATCAGCACTCCGGGAGCGGCGAACACGACGGTGGGCCGCAGCGTGCTCCACAGGCCGGCCAGCCGGTCCCAGTCGGAGATGCCGGCCGCGAACGGGTACACCCGGGTGTGCGGCAGCCCGAGGTACTCGCACACGGAGACCACGAGGTCGGCGACCGGCACGATGTCGGAGGGCAGCAGGACCGCGACCCGGTCCCCGGTGGTCAGCACGGAGCGCCAGGCCTCGGCGACGGACACCGTGTTCCACACGATGTCCTCGACGTGACGGGGCGTCGGCGTGACGCGCCCGGACGTGCCGGTGGTCTCGTAGTACTTGGCCGCCTCCGAGAGCTCACCGACCGCGAACGACCAGGGATCCTGCTTCAGCCGGTCCTTCGAGGTGACCGGAAGCCGCTCGAAGCCCTCCCAGGAGAACTCCCCGATGCCCCGGAACGCCTCGGACTTGGCGGCCCGTTCCCATGCCTCGGACACCTTGCGGGTGTGGAAGTCCGCGGACGGCCGCTGCCGGGCCCGCCGGGTCTCCTCCTGCGCCTGCCGCAGCAGCCGCAGTCCCGCTTCGTCACGGATCAACATGGCCTTCTCCCCCAACTCGCCCTGCACGGTGGAACTTCAAAGAAGCGTGTCTGACCGGAATTCATTCACGGCGCACACCGGCGAGTCCAATAACCATCTCGAATCAGAGGTCGATAAGCGCTGCTTCTCAGGTGAGTGGTAAATCCACTTGGACCTTTTCCGAGCGGGCCGGGTGTACTGGGACGCATGACGAACCCCGATACACCGATCCCGGTTCCGGCTCTGCTGGAGCGCATGGCGGAGATTCCTGCGCTCAGCGGCCGTTACGACGACGCGAGGGCTCTGGCACAGCCGCAACTGTCGGACCTTCCGATCCTGACCAAGGACGATTTCCGCAGCGCCCTGCCCGACGTCCTGCGCCGCGCCCGGCGGCGTACGCACGGTGCGATCGTGCTGGGGAGCGGCGGCACCACGTCCACGCCGAAGCTGAGCTTCATCTCCAGCGGCCAGCTCGTCGAGGCCATCGCGGCCGAGTGGAGTCCGCTCGGCCACCAGGACGTCCTGGTGAACTACGACACCCCCGGCAGGCTCTGCTCCTCGCACAACTTCTTCAACGCGGTGGCGCACCAGGCCGGCGCGGTGACGATCCCGCTCGGCGCGGTGGACGAGGCACAGCTCTCCGAGTGGCTGGACTTCGTGGACCTGCTGGAGCCCACCGCCCTGAACGCGACCCAGAGCCAGATCGCCAACCTGCTGGAGTTCTACGAGCGCACCGGCCGCAAGCCCCCGACGTTCACGAAGCTCCTGTGGACCGGTGAGCCGTTCGGCGACCGCGCGCTGGAGATCACCCGGCGGGTCCTGCCGGACGCGGAACTGCACGGCGTGTACGGGTCCACGGAGACCTGGGTGATCGGGCACAACGGCCCGGGGTGCGACATGGACACCTTCCACCTGATGCCCTACCAGCACATCGAGCTGGAGGACGGGGCGATCCTGGTCACCAACCTGCACCCCGAGTGCATCAACCCCGTGGTCCGCTACCGGATCGGGGACGTCGGCGAGTTCACCCGCTGCGCCTGCGGCCGCGAGGACCCGGCGCTGCGGGTCCTGGGCCGGGACGACCCGCAGATGAAGTTCCTGAGCGTCCTGGTGACCCCGCAGGAGATCGCCGAGGCGGCCCGCGTACACGAGGCCGTCCGCGACGTGCAGATCGCGCTGTTCGACCACGGCTCGCCCGCCGAACGGATGGAGCTGCGGGTCAAGGCCGCCGGGGGCGCCGACCCCGCCGAGGTCGAACGGGAGGTGCGGCGCACGGTGCTGACCCGGGTCTACCGGCTCGGCTACGAGGTGGAGACGGAGGCGCCGAACGCCTTCTCCGTGCGGGTGGTCGAGCGCTTCACCGTCAACGAACGGTCCAACAAGACCCCGCTGCTCGTGAAGGACAGCCCGTCGGCCTGAGGCCGGCGGCACCTCATTCCGGAATCCCCGGCCCGTATTCCGGGCCGAAACAGAGGAGATCAATTCCGTGTCCCAGCAGGCATTCCGTACCGCTGTTCCGCGCCGCTACCTCATGTGCCGGCCCACGCATTTCGACGTCACCTACTCCATCAATCCGTGGATGGACCCCGAGAAGGCGGTCGACCGGGATCTCGCGGTCCTCCAGTGGGAGCGGCTGCGCGACCTCTATCTGGAACTCGGGCACACCGTCGAGTCGATCGATCCGATTCCGGGACTGCCGGACATGGTGTTCGCGGCGAACGGCGCCACCGTCGTGGACGGCCGCGTCCTGGGCGCCCGATTCCGCAACGAGCAGCGCGTGGCCGAGGGGCCGGCGTACGCGCAGTGGTTCCGGGAGAACGGATTCTCCGACGTCCGCGACCCGGAGTTCATCAACGAGGGCGAAGGCGACTACCTGGTCACGGAGAGCTGGGTGCTCGCCGGCTGCGGCTTCCGCACCGACCCCGCGTCCCACCAGGAGGCGCAGGACTTCTTCGGCCGGCCGGTGATCGGCCTGCACCTGACCGACCCGCGCTTCTACCACCTGGACACCGCCCTGGCGGTCCTGAGCGGGGACGAGGTCATGTACTGCCCGGAGTCGTTCTCCGCGGGCAGCCTGGCGGTGCTGCGCCGGCTGTTCCCGGACGCCCTGCTGGTCTCGCGGGAGGACGCCGACGTCTTCGGCCTCAACGCCGTCTCGGACGGGTACAACGTGGTCCTGCCGGAAGCGGCCGTGGGACTCGGCCGCCGGCTCGCGGCCCGCGGCTACAACCCGATCGGGATCGACCTCTCGGAGCTGCTCAAGGCCGGCGGGAGCGCCAAGTGCTGCACCCTGGAGATCCGGGCCGCCTCGGCCGCCTCGGGGCGGGCGGCGAGCCCCGCCCGGACGGCCTGCGTGGTGTGACGCCGCCGGGCCCCGGACGCCCCGGAGGCGGCCACGAACGACAGGAAGGCCCGCAGCGCGGACTTCCGGTTGTCCTTGCGCCACACCAGGGCCAGCGGCACCGTGGGTCTGCCCTCCAGCTCGCGCAGCACCACGCCGGGCACGTCGAGCAGGCCCACGGACTCCCTGGTGACCAGGGTGATGCCGTGCCCCCGGGCGACCGCCATCAGCATGTGGGCCTCGTCCGGCTCCTCGCGGGCGATGCGGGGTGTCCGCCCCGCCGGATAGACGGCGTGGATGATCGACTCCCACAGTCCGCCCGACTCCCGCGGGAAGAAGACCAGCGGCTCCCCGGCGAGGGCCGGGAAGGGGATTGACTCCCGGTCGGCGAACGGATGGCCGGCGGGCAGGGCGACGAGGACCTCCTCGCGTCCCACGCCCAGCAGGCCGAGGTCGTCCCCCGGGTCCACCGGCGGGCGTACAAAGCCCACGTCGATCGCCCGGGCCCGTACGCGCTCCAGATTGATCGAGCTGAATCCGGCCGAACTCCGCAGGGTGATGCGCGGCCGGGCCGACTGGAACGCGGCCGTCAGCTCCCCGGCCCGGCCCGGGCTCGCCGATCCGGTGTGGGCGAGCGTCAGGGTGGAGTGGTGACGGTCGACCATCTCGTGGGCGAAGCCGTTGACCACCTCGGCGTGGGCGACCAGCCGGCGCGCCTTCGGCAGGAGCTCCTCACCGATCGGGGTCAGGGTCACGAGCCGCCGCGACCGGTGGAACAGGGGGGCGCCGATCTCGCGCTCCATCCCCTTGATCGCCTGGGAGAGACCGGGCTGCGAGATGTGGAGCCTCCCCGCCGCCCTGCCGAAGTGAAGCTCCTCCGCAACCGCTATGAAGTACCGGAATGCTCGGATGTCCATGCGCTCAAAACTAGAGAGGCGGTCAAGGCGTGTCAATGTTTGACTCGCGTGTCATGCGGGCCGTAGCGTCGCCTCAGCACGGCCCGAACAAGCTCCGGGGCGCTGGGTCGCACCCCGGACGAACCTTTCCCGGAAGGAAAGAACCTGTGCGTCTCGCCAAGCTCCTCGCCGTCGTAGCCGCCCTCGTGGTCGCTCTGCTGTCGGTGGTCACCACGCCCGGTGACGCCGCGGCCGCGAACCGCCAGGCCGTCGCCGGGGGCGATGAGATCGAGTGGCCCACCGGGCCGACGCTGGAGATCGAGTGGCCGGTCCGTCCGGTCCAGGGGTAAGCGCTCTGCCATCGGCGTGTCGCGCACCACGCACGTCCCGTATATTGACCGCCCAAGTAACGGATTGACTCGATCCGGTGATGTTCAGGATGAAGGGGGGCGTACGTAAGGTGAACAGAGATGCTTGACCAGCCGGCCTTCGGCCGTCGCCTCCGCCAGCTGCGGCAGAAACAGGGGCTGACGCAGGCCAGCCTGACGGGGCCGCGCATGTCCGCGGCGTACGTGTCCCGGCTGGAAGCGGGCTCGCGCCCGCCGACCATGCAGAGCGTGCAGCACCTCGCCGCCAAACTCAACGTGCCCGCCACCGCGTTCGACGAGACGGAGGTGACGAGCCTCGCGGACGTGCTCGCCACCACGGTGGCCATCTGGGACTCGGCGGCCGCGAGCGACCTGCGGCGGCTGCTCATGGACGCGCTGGAGCTGGACACCCACGCCGACCTCACCGTCCGCTGGCAGGCGTGCGCCCAGCTCGCCAAACTCCAGAGCCAGTGCGGCGACCGCGACGACGAGTACCGGACGCTCCGGGAACTGCGCCGGGTGAGCGAGGAGCTGGTCCATCCGGTGCTCCTCGTCCACACCCATCTGCGCCTGGCCCGGTGCGAGAGGGCGCTCGGGCGCATCGAGGACGCCCGGGGCACCGCGCGGGGCGGGCTCCTCCTGGCCGCCCAGGCGGGCCTGGACAACGACGACGTCACCCGCCTGAAGATCCTGCTGGTCTCGGCGGCGGCCGAACTCGGCGACCTCGCCGAGGCCAAGCGGCTCAGCGAGGAGACCTGCGAGGCCCTGAACGAGCCGAACCGCCCCCTGGCCGGCGAGGTCTGGTGGACCGCGGCCACCGTCGCCACCCGCACCGGCGACTACGCGCGTGCGGACCTCCTGCTCGGCAAGGCCCTCGCAGCCGTCCGCAGCCGCGACGACCTCGCGCTGTGGACGCGGCTGCGCCTGGCCGCGGCGGCCCTCACCCTCCAGGGCGTCCCCGCGCGACTGGACCTGGTCGAGCGCTACCTGAACGAGGTCAAACCCGCCCTCGACCTCGTCGGCACCCCCGCGAACCAGCAGGAGCACGCCTTCCTCACGGCGCAGCTCCGCCACCACCAGGGTGACCACGCGGCCGCCGCCGCCCTCTGCGAGGCCATCGACCGGGACACCCTGCTCCTCGGCTACCGGGACCGCGTCAGGTACCGCATGCTCCGCGCGCAGATCCGCATCGCCCAGGGCGACCTCACGGCCCTCGACGACCTCACGGCGCTGGCCGGCGAGGTCCAGGAGGCCAGAATGCTCGATCTGGCCGCGGAAATCTGGCGCACCGCGGCCCAGACCCGCCACCCCTGACGCACGCCGCACCGCCGCGGCCCGGCGGGGCGGGGCGGCGGCGGTTCTCAACGGCGCCGTGGGCCGGTCAGTACCAGGCGTTCAGGACCCAGCCGCGCCAGAGAGTGTCGAAGTTGATGAACCCGCAGGTGTACTGCTCGCTGCCGACGGCTTCAGCGGCGGCCTGGCACTCGGCCTGGGTCGGATAGATCCCGACCCAGTGCAACGACGGGGAGTCGGCCGCGTTCGCGGCGGCGGCCGAGGACTTCGCCGACGCCGCCGGTACGGCCGCCTGGGCCGTCGTGGCGGTGCCTCCCACGGCGAGTGCGCTCCCCAGGGCCAGACCGATCAGTGCATGGCGTACGCGCATGATGTTCCCCTCTCGCGGTCACGGTGCTGTCGAACGTGCGACGAGGGTCCCGAGAACCGTTCGAAGGCCGGTCGGGAAGGGGTCGAGCGGCGGACGGCGCCGTCAGCGAGGGGGACGGTGGTCTCCTTCGGTGTCCGGGCGCCCGTCAGGACCGGCCGGGCGGCGACGGGTGCACAGCGCCAGTACCAGACAGGCCGCGGTCGCGGCGACGGCGAGGGCGGCCGGCAGCCTCGCGTACGAGGTCGTCGCGACCGACGCCTGGGCGGCGAGCAGGACCACCGCGCTCGCGGCCGCGGCCGCCAGTGCGGGTGTCGCCGACGGCCGGCCGGGCGGGGCGGTGACCCCGGCCGTCCACGCGTCGGTGACCAGCAGGTAGGCGAGCAGCAGGGCGGCGATGCAGACGACCAGCCAGAGTGCCGGGCCGGTGGCCGCCGCGACCGCGATCGCCGCGGCCGGCAGCAGGGTCGTCCTGCGGCGGGCCGCGACGGCCCGCAGGTTCATGGAGGTCAGGACGGGACGCGCGTCGACCATCGGCGCGGCCCACCACGCGGCCGCCGCCGCCCCGGCCACCAGCACCTTGACCGGAAGCGCCGCGTGCAGGACGGCCGGCGGGTCGCAGGCGGCGACGGCGAGGGCCGTTCCGAGCAGCCGGTCGGTGATCCGCGAGGTGAGACGTGCGAGGAGCCGGGCGGGCCGGGCGGGGGCCGTGGTCATCGCGTCCCTCCGCGGATACGGGTCCGCAGCAGCGGCGCGAGGGCGAGGTCGAGGGTCTCGCCGGGCCGGTGGGCGACGACCGCGATGCCGCTCTCGACGAGGGCGAAGCGCATGGCCTGGCGGTCGGCCCGCCACAGTCGCAGCGCGAGCTCGCCCTCGGCGTCGCCGGGTTCCACGACCGGGTCGCCGGTGGGGATTTCGACCACGACCATCGGGTTGGCCCGTCCCCGCACCTGGTGCAGGACGTCGAAGATCCGCTGGTCGGTCAGCGGCGTCAGGACGTACACCAGCGCTCCGTCGGGCAAAGCGGGCGGGGGCAGCGGGCCGAGGCCCTCCGTGCGGTGGGCGAGGTCCTTGCGGACGGCCAGCACGCTCTCGGCGATCCGGTAGAAGTACTCCTGGCCGCTGCCCGGTTGCAGCCAGCGGGTTGCCCCGCCGACCGACACCACGCCGACCCGGTCGTGGGTGCGCAGGTAGGCGCGGACCAGCCCGGCGCCGGCCCGGAAGGTCTCGTCGAGCGAGGACGCGCCGGTGACCGGGTCGACCACGTCCGCGAGCACGTCCAGCAGCACCACGGTGTCGGCGGTGCGCTCCGCGGCGAACTGGTGGACCTGCAGGGTGCCGCGGCGTGAGGTGGCCGGCCAGTGGATCCGGCGCTGCCGTTCGCCGTGGACGTGCGGGTGCACGCCGGTGACCTCGACCCCCTCGCCGCGCTGCACGGCGGTGTGCTCGCCGAGGCGTTGCGGCAGCCGCACCGGGACGGGCGTGAGGCCGGCGGGTCCGGGCACCGGGAAGACGGCGATCTCGCCGAGTTCGGCCCGTACGGTGCGGCGGGCCAGGCCGCCGCGGTCGTAGACGTCGACGTCGACCGTGCCGAGGGTCCAGCGGCCCCAGCGCTGCGCGGTCAGGACGAGTTCGACGTGGTACGGACCGACGGCGAGGTGGTCGAGCCGGACCCCGTGGCCGAGGGTGACGCCGGGGTCCAGGCGGCCGGTCTCACCGTCGTGGGCCACCTCGATCCGCACCCTCACCCGCTCGCCCTCGAAGCAGCGCCGCGGCTCCACCTCGGCCTCGGCCGTCACCCCGTCCGGGCGCGGCCCGCCCGGCAGGGCGAGGGCGAGCAGGACCAGCGGCACGACGGCGAGGGCGAGCACCCAGGGGCGGCCGCTGATCAGTGCGGCGGCCAGGGCGACGACGGCCAGCGTGCCCAGCCGCAGCGCGCGTTCGCCGGCGCGCGGGCCGGGCGGGGGCGGTGGCGGGGGCTCGGCGGTCACGTCCCGGCGGCCGTCCAGGGCCCGCTGGACGGCGGCTGCCGCTCCGGGAGCCGGCGCCGGCTCCGTCATGACACGGCCGGCGTGCGCGGCAGGGTCTGCGGGGCGGGCACGGACTGGGTGATCTCGCGGATGACCTCGTCCCCGTCGATCTGACGGACCCACAGTTCCGGCTTGAGGGTGACCCGGTGGGCCAGGGCCGGCACCGCCACGGACTTGACGTCCTCCGGGGTCACGTAGTCCCGCAGGTCCAGTACGGCCCGGGCGCGGGCGAGCTGCACCAGGGCCAGACCGCCGCGCGGAGAGGCGCCGACCTGGACGTGCGGGTGGGTCCGGGTGGCACCGACGAGTGCGACGACGTAGTCCAGCAGGTCGTCGTCCACCTCGACGCGTTCCACGGCGGCCCGCATGGCCAGTACCTCACCCGGCCCGCTGAGCGTGCGCAGGACGGCCTCGGGGGCCGCCCGGTCGACACGTGCGCGCAGCATGCCGGCCTCCTGGGACGCCGTGAGATAGCCCATCCGCACCCGCAGCAGGAACCGGTCGAGCTGGGCCTCCGGCAGGGAGTACGTGCCCTCGTACTCGATGGGGTTGGCGGTGGCCACGACCACGAAGGGCTCCGGCAGCGGCCGGGTGCTGCCGTCGATGGACACCTGGGACTCGGCCATCGCCTCCAGCAGCGCGGCCTGGGTCTTGGGCGGGGTGCGGTTGATCTCGTCGGCGAGCAGCAGGTGGGTGAAGACCGGTCCGGGCCGGAACACCATGTCGGCCGTCCGCTGGTCGTAGAACGGAGCGCCGGTGACGTCGGAGGGCAGCAGGTCGGGGGTGAACTGGACGCGGGAGAAGTCCAGGCCGAGGGCGGTGGCGAAGGACCGGGCCAGCAGCGTCTTCCCGAGTCCCGGCAGGTCCTCGATGAGGACGTGGCCGCCGGCGAGGACGCCGAGCATGACCAGAGCCAGCGGTTCCTCCTTGCCGACGACGGCCGTGCGGATCTCGTCGAGCACGGCCGCGGCCCGCTCGCCCGCCTGTCGGGGTGTCAGGACGTCTTGGTCCGGGATGGGCTGTGGGCTGATCACGATCGGATCCTCACGGGAACGGGACGGGACGGGGTCGGAGGTGTGCGGTGCGCGCTGCGGGGCCGGCCGTGGGCGCCACCGGTCACAGGGCTTCCAGACGGTCGAGCAGGGAGCGCAGGACGGGTTCGGGAAGAGCGGGCTGCGGGGCGGCGGCCCCCGGGTCGATCCACGGCCACAGCTCGGCGCCGACCAGTTCCCGGGCCCGCTGAGGGTCCCGGTACATGGCCACGCCGTGCCGCTCGGCCAGCCGCGCCGCGAACAGCCGCTGCAGCTGCGACCGCATCACGGTGCGCAGGTGCGCCTCGGCGTCGTCCGCGAGGGTTTCGGTCACCATGCGCCGCCACCGGCCGAGCGCCGGGGCCCGGCTGCCCAGCAGGCGTACGGCTCTGCGGCATCCGTCGTCCTGGGCGCCGCCGCCCGCGGCATAGCGGCCCAGGACCAGCGCGACCGAGGTGATGAGGGCGAGGCCGGTGGCGGCCGCGGCGACGCCGTCGGCGAGGGCGAGCAGCACTTCGGCCGCGAGGGCGACGGTACCCAGTACGGCCAGTGAGTGCCGCACCGAACCGGGCGCCCGCAGCAGGGAATCGACGGGTCGGCGGATCCGTGTCCGTGCCTTCACGTGGCATCCGCCCCGGCTTCGGACACGGGGGGCCGCGGACGAAGGCCTTCGGCGATCTCGGCCAGCGCGGCCGTCGCCCGGTCGCGGTGGCCGCCGTCCATCGGGTGCGTGGAGTAACGGGCCTCGCGGAACAGGGAGGTGAGCTCGGCGGCGGCCGCCCCCGCGGACAGACCGCCGCCGAGGGCCCGCTCCAGCAGGTCCTGCGGGCTGTCCGAGTCGCGCCGGACCACGCCGGAGTCGGCGAGCGACTCCTCCATGGCGAGGTAGCAGGCGATGACGGCCGCGCGGACGTCGGTACCGTCCAGCAGGGCGCGGCGCCCGGAGTCCACGGCCCGGGCCAGGAGTTCCTGCTCGTCGTCGAGCGTCGCGTACGTCGCCGGAGCCCCGGGCGCCCGCGGACGCGTCAGATGCCGCCACAGGTACAGCCCGGCGATGACGACGGCCACGGCGAGCAGGGCGATGCCGAGGCCGGGCAGGATCCGCGTCAGCCCGAACTGCGTGCCCTGGCCGCCGGGTTCGGCAGCCGCTGCGGGTGGCGGGGCGGGCGCCGGGATCTGCAGCGTGGGTGCCGGGGGTAAGGGCCCGCGGCCGTCCCCGTCCCCGTGGCCGCCGCCGGACGAGGAACCGAACCGGTGCAGGACCACGATGAGCACGGGGAGGACCAGCGCCGTGCCCAGGAGCACGCGGCTCACACCGTCCGCCAGTCGCTGTTCCACCGGGCTGAGCGCCTGGCCGGCGCGGACCTGCTCCAGGTACTTCGCGCGCAGTGCGAGGCCGCCGAGGAGCGACAGCACGGCGAGGCCGAGCACGAGGACGGGGTTGCCGCCGAGCGGCCCGCGGCCCTCGACGAACAGCCCCGTGCCGGGGTGCAGCAGCACTGCCGCCAGGGCGGCTCCGCCCACGACCAGGACGCCTGTCGCCGCCTGTACGGCACCGGCCGTGCCACGCCGCCGTGGCCCGCCGGCCGAACGCTCCCGCCCCACCAACGCCCCCCTCACCCCTGGTCCGGCTCGGTCGCGGCCGGGTGGACGGTCGCGGCGGGCGGGTTGGCGGTGCGCCGCGCCCAGAGCCAGTACAGGGCCGAGGTGGCCGCCAGACCGACGATCCACGAGATGTCGGCGCCGTCGAGCCGCTTGGTGATCGCGCCGGTGTACAGCTTGGTGGCGAGGAACGGGACCTGCACGGCGATGCCGACGAGGTAGCAGGTCAGCGCGGTGACGTTCCAGCGGCCGTAGCGGCCGTCCGGTTCGTAGAGGGCCGGGATGTCGACGCGCTCGCGCGAGATCAGGTAGTAGTCGACCAGGTTGATCGCGCTCCACGGCGTGAACACCGTCAGGAGCAGCAGCACGAAGTTCTTGAAGTTGGTCAGGAAGTCGTCGCTGGCGGCGAGCGCGATGACCATGGACACCGCGATGAAGCCGACGATGTAGGCGGCGCGGACCGCGGGCGAGACGCGCGAGCGGCGGTCGAAGGCGGTGACGGTGGTCAGGATCGACATGAAGCCGCCGTAGGCGTTCAGGCAGTTCACCGTCAGCTTGCCGACCACGATCACCAGGTAGATGAGGAACGCGAGGAAAGCGGGTCCTGCCAGATCGCCGAGGAAGCCCACCTGGTCGGGCAGGAAGGCCTTGCCCGCGACGGCCGCGGTGAGCGCGCCCAGCGTCATGGCCCACTGGGATCCGATGACGGAGCCGGCGAAGGTGGACCAGAACGTCGCGCGGGTGCTGGTGTCCCGGGGCAGGTAGCGCGAGTAGTCGGCGACGTAGGGGCCGAAGGTGAGCTGCCATCCGGCCCCGAGACCCACGGCGAGCAGGAAGGTCGCCGCCTCGAAGCCCTTGTCGCCGACGTGCGCGCCGACGTCGTACTGCGTGAACAGCCGTACCATCAGATAGCCGAGGCCGAGCGCGCCGACGACGGTGGCGATCCGGCCGGCGATGTGGATGAGGCGGTAGCCGGTCACGGCGACGACGGCGGTCAGCGCTCCGAAGAGGAGGATCCCGGCGTCCGTGCCGATGTGCAGCATCCTGGCCACCGCCTGCCCGGCCAGCACGCTGCCGGTGGCGGCGAAGCCGAGGTACATGAGGATCACCAGCAGCAGCGGCAGGACCGCGCCGAACACGCCGAACTGCGCGCGGCTGGAGACCATTTGCGGTACGCCCAGCCGGGGCCCCTGCGCGGAGTGCAGTGCCATGACGATGCCGCCGAGTACGTTGCCGACGAGCAGCGCGGGTATCGCCCAGAGCGCGTCGGCGCCGAAGACGACCGACAGTGCGCCGTCGACGATGGCGGTGATCTGCATGTTGGCGCCGAACCACAGGGTGAACTGGCTCCGTGGCGTGCCGTGCCGTTCGTCGTCCGGTATGGCCTCGATGGTCCGTCTTTCCACCGCGAGGCGATCCCCGGGGGCGTGTTGAACCGGCATGGTGGTGGCCTCTCCCCGCAGCTGTTGCGGCGCAGCCGGATGGGCTGCGCCGTCGACGTGGGTGGTGCTGCGCCGAATCTGGCATGGGGGTCAACAAAGATCAAGATCTTGAATGGCAAACTTCAGCGGCTCGGCGGGCCGTGGCTATCGGCCGGTGACGCCGTCGGTGAGCTCGCGGACGATGTCCAGGTGGCCCGCGTGGCGGGCGTACTCCTGCAGGACGTGGAAGAGGATCCAGCCCAGGGTGGGCCGCGGAGTGCCGTCGTCCGGGAAGCGGCCGCCCGCCCCGGCGACGGTGGACAGCGGCGTACCCGACACGACGGCGCGGGTGTACTCACCACCCGCGTGCAGCGCGGCGAGGAGGCCCGCGGCCGTCTCCTCCGGGCCGACGTACCAGCGGTCCGCCGGTCCGCGGTCACCCCAGGGCGCCGGGACCTGCTCGGCGCGGAAGCCCCAGCGCAGCCAGCGCCGCTCCATGTACACCAGGTGCTTCAGCAGTTCGAGGACGGTCCACCCGGAAGGGAGCCGGCTGACGCGCAGCTCCGCGTCCGGCAGCCCCTCGATCCTGGCACTGATGGCGGACCGGTAGTAGTCGAGGTAGTCCAGCAACAGCGCGCTGGGGTCGGAGAGTTGCCGGTTCGGTTCCGGTACGGAGGTATGCACGGAGCCGAGTCTGCCACCGAGGTCTCGACCCGCATGCGCTCGGTCGTCGAGTGCCTCGCGAGAGGCTCGACCCGGACATGTGCACCTCGGACTGCAGAGGGGAACACGATGCAAACGCGTTACGCACTGACCGGTATGGCCCTGGGGAGCGCGCTCCTCGTGGGAGGCGCCACCATCGATGCCCGGGCGGCGGAGCCCGCCCGGTCGGCGACGGTCTCGGCGGAACGGAAGCCGGTCGGCTACTTCCGGACCCAGGCGGAGTGCGAGGCCGCCGGCCAGGCCAGGGGTGTCCCTTACACCTGTGCGTTCTGGCTGTACCCCACCCCTCTGTGGGTGCTGTACACCGACTGACCGAGACGCCGGTGGTCCGGGCAGCAGCGCCTGTGCGCGCGGCTGCCCGGACCGCGTTCCGGACCGGGCCGCACGGCTAGCGGGACCTGACGCCCGCTCGATTCCCGTCCAAGGAGTTCTCGCTTCTGCCGTGACAGCGTCTGGGCTCCGGGCTCTACTGGGGACGAAGGGACACGAGGAATGACGAAGTCGAGGCGCAGGGTCGGTATCGGCGCCGTGGTGGCCGCGGTCGTGGCTGCGATGATCACCTTCACGGGACTGCAGGGCGCCAGCGCGCAGGACCAGGCGCGCCGCGGCTGGGACCACTTCGGGTTCGGGGTGCCGTGGGAGGAGTCCTACGGGTACTCGCAGGGCATCCGGGCCGGGGACACGATCTACATCTCGGGGCAGGTGTCGCACGACGCGGCCGGGAACTTCGTGGGCGCCGGCGACTTCGAGAAGCAGGTGCGGACGTCGTTCGACAACCTGGACAAGGTCCTCGCGCACTACCGGGTCCCGCGCAGCCAGATCATCAGCATGAAGATCTTCACCAAGGACCTCCGCGCGAACTTCGACACGGCCGCCCGGCTCCACAAGGAGTACGTCGGCAACCACCGCACGACGGACACCATCGTCGGGGTCAGCGACATGTCGGTCCCCGAGCAGCTCGTGGAGATCGAGGCCATCGTCCAGGTCTCACCGCGTTCCTGAACGGACGGGGAGTGGGCCCCGCGGTGATCACCGCGGGGCCCGCACTGCTACCGGCTGAGCGATTGGAGCGCCGCCGGGTGGTACGGCTTCAGCTCGTCGAAGCGGTTGCCGAGGACCTTCGCCGCCCACTGCGGGTCCTGGAGCAGCGCCCGGCCGACGGCGACCATGTCGAACTCGTCGCGCTCCATGCGGTCCAGGAGGTTGTCGATGTCGCCGAGCGCCGCACCCTCGCCGGCGAAGGCGCGGAGGAAGTCGCCGTCGAGGCCCACGGAGCCGACGGTGATGGCCGGCCGGCCGGTGAGCTTCTTGGTCCAGCCCGCCAGGTTCAGGTCCGAGCCCTCGAACTCCGGGAGCCAGTAGCGCCGGGTGGAGGCGTGGAACACGTCGACGCCCGCCGCCGCCAGCGGGGCCAGGATCGCCTCCAGCTCCTCCGGGGTCTGCGCGAGCCGGGCGTCGTAGGCCTCCTGCTTCCACTGCGAGTAGCGGAAGATCACCGGGAAGTCGGCCGGGACGCGCTCGCGGACCGCCGCCACGATCTCCGCGGCGAACTTCGTACGGGCCACCGCGTCGCCGCCGTAACCGTCGGTGCGGCGGTTGGTCCGCTCCCACAGGAACTGGTCGAGCAGGTAGCCGTGGGCGCCGTGCAGTTCGACGCCGTCGAAGCCGATCCGGTGGGCGTCCGCGGCGGCGTCGGCGAAGGCGCCGATGACCTCGTCGAGGTCGGCGCTGGTCATCGCCTTGCCGGTCCCCTCGGTGCCGTCGACGCGGATGCCGGAGGGGCCGACGGCGGGCGCGTCGGGGTACGGGGCTTCGCCCTGCTTGCGCACCATGCCGATGTGCCACAGCTGGGGCACGATCGTGCCGCCCGCCTCGTGCACGGCCGCGGCGACCTTCGCCCACCCCGCCAGCTGGTCCTCGCCGTGGAACCGCGGCACCCGGTCGCTCTGACCGGCGGACTCGTGACCGACGTAGGTGCCCTCGGTGACGATCAGGCCCACGCCGGCGGCGGCCCGGCTGGAGTAGTACGCCTGCACGTCCTCGCCGGGCACGCCGCCGGGGGAGAACATCCGCGTCATCGGCGCCATCGCGATGCGGTTGGGGACGGTCAGGCCGTTCAGCGTGACGGGCCGGGACAGGATCTCGGCCGCGCGGGAGGCGGTGGACGTGGTGACGGTCATGCGGGTCCTCCGGATTGAGGCTGTGGCTCGTCGGGGTGGCAACGAGAAGTGCATAGTACACACGCTATGTATCATGCATATGGCCGGGCGGGGCCGGGCCCTCGCGCGGGGAGCCGATCGCCCGCGGCGGAGCGGTCCACGGGTCCGCGATAATGGAGCGCCGGAAGGAGCGGGAGGCGCAGTGCTGGAGAAACTGGAGCGGGAGCTGATGCTGCTCTCGCGGCACCAGGTGCTGGCCCGGCGCGAGCGCGACCCCGAACGCCTGGAGCGGTCGGCGTACCTGCTGCTCAGCCGGATCGACACCCAGGGCCCCATGTCCATCGGACAGCTGGCGGAGGCGTTCGGGCTCGACACCTCGACCGTGAACCGTCAGACGGCCGCACTGCTGCGCTGCGGCCTGGCCGAGCGCGTCGCCGACCCGGACGGGGGCATGGCCCGCAAGCTGCGCATCACCGCCGAAGGCGGGCGCCGGCTCGCCGGAGACCGTGAGGCCAACCTGTCCTGCCTGGCCCGGGTGGTCGCCGACTGGTCCCCCGAGGAGGTGCGGGAGCTGGAGGACGTCCTGGTCCGGCTCAACCGCAGCGCCGAGGCCCTCGAAGGACGGGACTGGCCGCGCGCGGAGGAAGACGCCGCCCACACGACATGCCCCCCTGCGCTCCCGCAGACCCCCGCGACCCCTGCGCCGCGGGAGCCCGCGCCGGGATCCCCGTAGAACAGGGACGGCCGACGCCGGGGCACAGGCACACAGCCCTACAGCTGTGCCGTGACCATCACGCAGATCAGACGGCGGCGCAGCGTGGCGCGTACTCCCTGCCGGAAGGCGAGCAGGAAGCTTCGTAGCATCATCCGCAGGCCCCATGCGGTTGCGCGCATCACAAGGCGGCGGATGACGGCCTTGGGCGCCCAGTGCGCGAGCGTCCGCCTGCGGCGCCACACCCTGCGTCGACTCCGCTTCCCCGGGAACCTCATGCCCATGGGGTACCTCTATTCGACGCGCGTGTCCTTCTACTCGTCTGCGTCGAAAAGAGGTTTTCAAACCTCGACTGCTGCCGCGGCCTGCCGGGTCAGCCCATGGACCACAGGACGTCCGCCACCGGGTCGGCGCTGTGGCCGTACCTGCCTTCGTACACGTCCTCGTACTGTTCGACCAGCCATTGACCGTCTTCCTTGATGAGGCGGAGCACGTACCGGAACGGCTTCTCGCCGTCGCGCTGCCCAGTGGCGAGGACTCCCTTCCCGCCAGGGTGCTTCCTGGACGCCTTCACATCCTGAACGTGGTCGATGGTGAACCGCAGCGGCGCGCGATCCGCTTCGGGGGTCCGCTCGGTGAGGGTCTTGCGTGACGCGATGCAGCCGTCGACCGTTCCACCGTCATCGGTGAAGTTGGGGCGCGCCGCCTTGGTTTCGTGCTCGCACATGGCCTTGACGTCGGCGGGGTCGAGCATCCAGGCCTTCATGAACGCCTCGGCGGCCTTCGCGACCTGGGTGTCCTCGCTGACGGCCGTCGGCTTCTCCTGCGGCCGAGAAGGCGCCTTGCCGTCCTTCGGGGCCGGCTCGGACGAGCCGCAGGCCGTCAGTGATGCGGTGGTCAGCACGGCGGCGGCCAGGCAGGCCGCTCTCCTGGCGGAGGGCCGGTTGGGCATGGGGGTGGTGTCCTTCTCGCTACCGGCGGCACAGCCGCGGACCGCCAGGTTCTCGGGTCCGGCACGGGCTGGGCCACGTTGTTGATCATCGTGATGACAGTAACCGACCCCCGCCGATGGGCCCGCGCTCTGTCCCGGCCGCGGCCGGCGGCCCGGGCGCCGTGGCGCCGGGCCGGGGCTCAGACGGCGGTCTTGAGGCGGTCGACCTGGTGCTGGGCCGCGAAATTGGTGTCTTCGAGCTTGGTCTCCACCGCCCAGACGTACACGAGGACGCTGCCGACGCGCATGACCACGGCGGTCACCCGGTCGTTCCCGACCGCGTCGGTCTCGTCCGCTCCGGCCTCCACCTTGACCGGCGCGGGGGTGGGCTCTATGTCAGTGCGTCGCTTGGCCGACAGGCTCTTCATCGCCGCGGTCGCGGCCTTGGGGGAATCGAAGGAGAAGAGGGTGAACTCGACCTTGGTCTCGCCCCTGCCCCTCCTCTTGAGCTCCTTCATGCCTCCGGCCACCAGCCCGTCGCACGTCGCCCCCGTGGTCTCGGCGCAGTGGGCGCGGGCCCCGTCCCCGCCGGCCGCAACCGCCTCGTCTCCGGCGAAGTTGCTGCCCATGCTGGTATCGGTCGGGAGCGCCGCCCGGATCTGCTCCACGGACAGAGGCCCGGCGGCCTTGCCCTTCCCGCCGCCGTTTCCGACCGACACCGACACGGGGTCCCCGCCACTCCCACAGCCGGTCAGCGCCGCCACCAACGCGATGGTGCAAGCCATTCCCCGGACTACCGTCTTCACACTGATCTCCTGTCGCTTCTTCCCGATGTGATGATCAGTTAAGTATCGGTCGTCGCGACGGTGCTCAGGGCCGCCAGGAAGTCGAGGCGGGTTTCGAGGGTGGTGAGGTCGCGGCCCGTGAGCTGTTCGATACGGGACATGCGTTGGCGCAGGGAGTTGACGTGGAGGTGGAGTTCGGCGGCGCACTTCGTCCAGGACGCGTCGCAGTCGAGGAACGTCCTGAGCGTGGGCAGCAGCTCGGTCCGGTGGCGGCTGTCGTGATTGCGCAGGGGGCCGAGGAGCCGGGTGGCGAAGGCCTGCAGGGTCTCGGCCGGAATGAGGGGCAGCAGCGACAGGACGTGCGAGGTGAGCTCGTCCGATCCGCGTACGGCCACCCGCTGCGCGGAGTCATGGGCGGCGCGCAGCGCCGTGCGGGCCTCGTCGAGGGCGCGGCGTGCGCTCCCGGGGGTCTCCGCCGGTGAACTGACCCCCACGCGTATCCGGTCCGCCGGGCCGAGCCAGCGGGCGAGCGCCGCGGTGAGGGTGCGCTGCAGGGCAGCGTGGTCGAGGGTCGGGCCGGGGGAGGTCCCGGGCGTGCGGCCGGGCACCAGCACAAGGAGGACGGCCTGGTCGCCGTCGACGGTGGCGGCGATGTCCTGCGGTGACACCGGCATCGGGCCGTCCGGCCGGAGCAGGGCCTCCTCCAGCAGGACGCGCAGGGCTGCGGCCGGAATGGGGCGGCTACCGTGCCACCGCCCCTCGGCGACCACGAACTGGCAGGGCGGCCAGTGCGACACCTGGCTGACCAGGGCCTGCGCGGTGGCGCTCAGCCGGACGGGGATCTCCTCGGGCGGCACGCGGCCGTACAGGAGGTCGAGGAGCCGGCGGGCCAGATCGTGGAGCGCGGCCTTCCCGCGCTCGTGGGCCGACCGGGCATCGGCGATCAGTTCGGTGATCCGGCCCAGGAGTTCCGACTCCGGCGCCGGCCAGCCCGAGGTGTCGGCTTCCACGACGAGCAGCCAGTCACCCCACTCCGCCGCGCAGTCCGGAGCCGACGGGCCGCCGGGCTCCGGTACCGGCATCAGGGTGTGGATCCGGTTCCCGAACGTGACCCGGTGGGGAGCCGCCCGGCCCGAGCGGCGCGCGGCGAGGTACCTGGCGGCCAGCGCCGCCGCCGTCTTGGCGTGCGGTCCGGGCCGGCTTCCGGCGACCTGACGTCCGGTCACGGACAGGACGCGCAGCTCGATGCCCAGGCTCTGCCGTACGAGTTCCAGTACGGCGTCCGGCGCGGACGTCCGGCCGGTGAGGAGCTGCCGGTGGCGTTCGACCAGGGCGGCCAGGTCGGCGACGTGCCGGCCGGGCAGCCGGCGCAGGACGTGTTCGGTGACCGCGGTGAACGGGGTCTCCGGTCTCACGGCGATGAGGGGCAGGCCGTGGCGCCGGCACGCCCGTACGAGGTCGTCCGGGACGCAGCCGTGAGCGGCCTGCCCGGCGGCGAGGGCCGTGACCCCCGCCCGCGCGAGGGCGCCCACGAAGGGCTCGGCATCCCCGTCCTCGTGCCACCAGGCGAGTTCGGTGAGGACGAGCTCCCCGCCACGGAGGAACCGGCCAGGATCGGCCAGGTCGAGGGTCGGGACGGCACGTACGGGGCGATCGAGCACGCCGTCTGCGCCGTCCGGGCCGACGAGCAGCACCAACCCCAGCCCGTCGGCGTCCAGAAGTTCACGTAGCCGCATGATCGCCACCCTCTCACGCCCCGCCGTCTGCAACACCCGGATCACCGCAGTTCAGCGGCGTGAGGGAGTGGGAAAGTACGGCTGTCAACAGGCGGCGGGGGAGCGGGTTCTGAGCGATCCGTGACTGCCCCGGTGCCGGGGAGCCGCTGTCTACTTCTGCGCATCCGGCCGGGACGGCACGCCCCGACGGCAGGACGGACGGCCCGGCACGGGCGTGCCGCGGACGGGGGTCACGGCACGGCCGACGGCGCACGCCGGCGGCCGGGCAGCACCCGGCACATCGGAACCACGGCACCACCCAGCACACCACGAACGCGAAACGCCAGAAAGAGGCGGTCAGATCATGGCTCGAACCACCACCGGCATCCCCGCCGACGTCACCCAGGGCTCCCGGACCGCCAAGGGCGGCATCGGCGAGTCGACACTGCGCCCCGACGGCACCCTGAAGGTCACCGGTGAGTTCGCGTACTCCTCGGACATGTGGCACGAGGACATGCTGTGGGGCCAGATCCTGCGCTCCACCGTCGCGCACGCCGAGATCGTGTCCATCGACACCGCCGAGGCCCTGACCGTGCCCGGCGTCCACGCGGTGATGACGTACGACGACCTGCCGGCCCCGGTGAAGTACTACGGCATGGAGTTCCGGGACACCCCGGTCCTGGCCCACCGCAAAGTCCGCCACCACGGCGAACCGGTCGCCGTCGTCGCCGCCGACCACCCCGAGACCGCCCGCCGCGCCGCCGCCAGGATCCGGGTCGAGTACCGCGAGCTTCCCCTCGTCACCGACGAGGCGTCGGCGACGGCACCGGACGCCGTACTCGTCCACGAGGACCGCGACGACCACCACTCCTCCCACGTCCCGCACCCCAACATCGTGCACCGCCAGCCGATCGTCCGCGGCGACGCGGACGAGGCCGCCCGGCGCGCCGACGTCATCGTCACCGGCGAGTACACCTTCGGCATGCAGGACCAGGCCTTCCTCGGCCCGGAGTCCGGCCTCGCCGTACCGTCCGAGGACGGCGGCGTCGACCTCTACGTCGCCACCCAGTGGCTGCACTCGGACCTCTGCCAGATCGCCCCGGTCCTCGGGCTGCCCGAGGAGAAGGTCCGCATGACGATGGCCGGCGTCGGCGGCGCGTTCGGCGGCCGCGAGGACATCTCGATGCAGATCCTCGCCCCCGTCCTCGCCCTGCGCACCGGCAGGCCGGTCAAGATGGTCTACAACCGCTTCGAGTCCTTCTTCGGCCACGTGCACCGTCATCCGGCGAAGCTCTGGTACGAGCACGGCGCCACCAAGGACGGCAAGCTGACGCACATGAAGTGCAGGATCGTGCTCGACGGCGGCGCGTACGCCTCGTCCACGGCCTCGGTCGTCGGCAACGCCGCCTCCCTCTCGGTGGGCCCGTACGTCATCGACGACGTCGAGATCGAAGCGATCGGCCTCTACACGAACAACCCGCCCTGCGGCGCGATGCGCGGCTTCGGCGCCGTCCAGGCCTGCTTCGCGTACGAGGCCCAGATGGACAAGCTCGCGGCGAAGCTGGGCATGGACCCCGTCGAGTTCCGCCGGCTCAACGCCATGGAAGAGGGCACGATCATGCCCACAGGCCAGCCGGTCGACCACCCGGCCCCGGTCGCCGAACTGCTGCGCCGCGTCAAGGAGCGTCCGCTGCCGCCCCAGCGCCAGTGGGAGACCGCCGACGGCGAGGCCGACGTCCGCGCACTGCCGGGCGGCCTGTCCAACACCACCCACGGTGAGGGCATCGTCCGCGGCGTCGGCTACGCAGTCGGCATCAAGAACGTCGGCTTCTCGGAGGGCTTCGACGACTACTCCACCGCCCGCGTGCGCCTGGAGGTCATAGGCGGCGAGCCCGTCGCGATGGTCCACACGGCCATGGCGGAGGTCGGCCAGGGCGGTGTCACCATCCACGCCCAGATCGCCCGTACCGAACTGGGTGTCCAGCAGGTCACCATCCATCCCGCCGACACCCAGGTGGGCTCGGCCGGTTCGACCTCCGCGGGCCGCCAGACGTACATGACCGGCGGCTCGGTGAAGAACTCCTGCGAGCTCGTCCGCGAGAAGGTCCTGGAGATCGGACGGCGCAAGTTCGGCTCGGCCCACCCGGCGTGGGCCGGCGACGGGCTCCGCCTGGCGGGCGGCAAGGTCGTCACCGAGGACGGCGAGGTGCTCGCGGCCGTCGCGGACGTCCTGGAGGACGAGGCCGTGGAGGTCGAGGCGGAGTGGCGGCACCGCCCCACCGAGCCCTTCGACCTGGTCACCGGGCAGGGCAACGGTCACGTCCAGTACTCCTTCGCCGCGCACCGGGCGGTGGTGGAGGTCGACACCGAACTCGGCCTGGTGAAGGTCGTCGAACTCGCCTGCGCGCAGGACGTCGGCAGGGCGATCAACCCGCTGTCGGTCGTCGGCCAGATCCAGGGCGGCACCACCCAGGGGCTGGGCGTCGCAGTGATGGAGGAGATCATCGTCGACCCGAAGACGGCGAAGGTGAAGAACCCGTCCTTCACCGACTACCTGATCCCGACGATCCTCGAC
The DNA here is from genome assembly GCF_040648015.1 of Streptomyces sp. NPDC029216. Lineage (NCBI taxonomy): Bacteria > Bacillati > Actinomycetota > Actinomycetes > Kitasatosporales > Streptomycetaceae > Streptomyces > Streptomyces sp. NPDC029216. The sequence goes on from NZ_JBEZWL010000013.1 coordinate 58,769, forward strand.
ACCCCGACGATCCCGGTCGACTACCTCGAACTGGCCGACCCGCACGCCCCGTACGGCGTACGCGGCATCGGCGAGGCCCCGACCCTGTCCTCCACCCCGGCCGTCATCGCGGCGATCCGCAACGCGACGGGCCTGGAACTCGACAGGACCCCGATCCGCCCCGAACACCTCACCGGCCTCTGAACCCTTACGCCTGGTCCTGGTGGACGGCGGTGTTCTGGCAGGCGGTCAGCAGCCAGCGGCCGTCGTCCGGTTCCTTCGTCATCACGTAGAGCGGGGTGCCCTCGCTACCCCCCGGTCCAGCAAGGCGGTGCCGAGGTCGCTGGCCGTGTAGTGGACCTCGCGTCGGTAGCGGTGGCTGGTGACGAGGCCCGCGTCGCGCAGGACGGCCAGGTGCTGGGAGACCGCGCCGAGGCTCAGTCCGCAGCGGGCCGCGAGCTGCGTCGTGGTGGCGGGGGAGCTGGTGAGGAGCAGCAGCCGGGCCCGGCTGCGGCCCAGCAGGCGGGCCAGTCCGTCCCCGGTGGTGTCGCGGTGCTCCCAGAGGGTGGCGACCGCCCGGGTGGGGTACACGGCGGCCGGCGGGGTGGGTCCGGGCCCGGACAGCAGGTGGCAGCGCGCGGCGAACGCGCTGGGTGCCAGGGTCAGGCCGGTGCCGCCCAGGTCCAGTCCGGCCGCCGGCAGGTCCGTGGACACCAGCCGGTCGCCGGCCCAGCGCAGTGAGGGGTGCAGCCGGGTGAACACCTCCTGGATGCCGTCCTCGGCGAGCTGCCGGGTCCGGTAGGCGATGTCCGCCTCCAGTACGGACCGGATCCGGGGCCAGTACGGCCTGACCGCCGCCTCCCACCAGGTGTGCAGGGCGTCGGCCAGCTCCCGCAGCGCCGGCCCGGGCTCCCGTGCGAGACGCCGCGCGTAGGGCGTCGCCGGGGTGAGTCCGCCGGCCGCCGCGGCATCGGAGCGGACCTGCGCCGTCGGCGTGGCCGCCAGGGCGGCCAGCTCGTCCTCGAACTCGGCCAGCGGACACCGCGGCGGGGGAGTCACGAAACCCGGCCACGCCGGCCGGGAGGCGAGCTCGTGGAGGGGGGCGAGCCGACCGGCGAGCCCCCGGTCCTCCCACAGCGTCACCGCCCGCTTGATCCACGGCAGGTGGACGGCGTACCGGCCCGGGTCCGAAGCCGCCCGGAAGGAGGCGGCGGTCTCCCACAACGGCGAAATCGCGAACCTGATCCCGGCGACGTCGTGCACACCGAAGCGCACCTCGCCCACGCCTTCCCCCCTCCGGCCGGGGCCGACCTTTTCGCCCAGACTAAAACATTGGCGCGCCACCCCCGCAGACGACGATCTTCGCCGTCATGAACAACCACCGCACCCGCCCCACCAGTCGCCGCAGACGCACCGGCCCGCACCCCGACGCCGATTTCCGCAGGGTCTGGGCCGCCGACACCGTCAGCCAGGCCGGATCCGCCGTGACCCTCCTCGCGCTGCCCCTCGTCGCGATCGGCACCCTGCACGCCACCCCCTTCGAGGCGGGCCTCCTCGTCACCGCCGAGTACCTGGCCTTCCTGCTCATCGGCCTGCCCGCCGGCGCCTGGGCGGACCGGATGCGCCGCCGCCCCGTGATGGTCGCGGGTGACCTCGTCCGCGCCGCACTGCTGCTGTCCGTGCCCCTCGCGGCCTGGCTGGGCGCACTGACGCTTCCCCAGCTGTACGCCGTCGCCTTCGGGATGTCGGTGTGCACGGTCTTCTTCGACGTGGCGGCCCAGAGCATGCTCCCGCACCTCGTGGACCGCGACCGCCTCACCGGCGCCAACGCCCGGCTGGAGGCCACCCGCAACCTCACCCAGGCCGCCGGCCCGGGCCTGGGCGGGGCCCTCACGGCCGCGCTGACCGCGCCCGCGGCCCTGGCCGCCGACGCCGTCAGCTACCTCCTGTCGGCGCTGCTCCTCTCCCGCGTCCGCCGCGCCGAGCCACACCCGCAGGGTCCGGCGCGGCCGGAGAAGGGCCTGAGGGCCGAGATCTCCGAGGGGCTGCGCTTCGTCTTCGGCAACCGCACCCTGCGGGCCCTCACCACGGCCTCCGCGATCTCCAACCTGTGCGGCACGATCGGGGCTTCCATGCTGCTGGTGCTGCTCGCGGGCGACCTGGGACTCTCCCCGCTGCTGTGCGGGGCGGTGTTCACGGCCGAAGCCGTCGGCGGGCTCCTCGGCAGCCTGCTCACCCTGCGCATCGCGGCCACGTTCGGCCAGGGGCGGGCGATGTGCGCCTCCGTGATGGTCAGCGGGGTCCTGTGGCTGCTGGCCGTGCCCTTCTACCGGAGCGATTGGCGCTTCGCCGTCGCCGTGGCCCTCCAGGGGCTGGGCTGGACGGCCTTCATGACCTTCAAGATCACCTCGGTGGCCTTCCGGCAACGCCTGTGCCCCGAACCGCTCCTGGGGCGGATGACCGCGACCGTCCGCTTCGTGGTCTGGGGTTCGATGCCGGTCGGAGCGCTCGTGGGAGGTGCCCTGGGCCAGTGGCTCGGCGCCCGCCCGGCGATGTGGATCGGAGCCGTCGGCGAGCTCCTGGCCGTCCTTCCCCTGCTCCTGTCACCGCTGCGTTCGGCACGCGAACTCCCGGCGGACCCGGACGGGGAGCCACCCGCCCGCGCTTCCGCCGACGCGTCCGCGTGAACGGCGGTCAGGCGGCTGTCCGGACCGCCGGCGAGCGAGGGCCATGGCCGCTCCGGCGGCGAAGAGGCTGCCGGACGCGACGGCCTTAGCACTGCCGGCCTCGGCACGGGCGGAGCCGGTGATGAACGGTACGACGGCCAGGACCGCGACCCCGAGGGCGACTTCGCCCCAGAAGCGGCGCCGGGAGCTGATGTCGTCGGCGCGGCGGGCCCGGGCGATGCGGGGCATGAGCCAGAACTGGCTGAAGGTGCCGGCCGCGATGAGACCGAGGACGAGCAGGACCTTGACGAGCAGGGCGAGGCCTCCGAGCCAGACGGTGCCGGAGACGATGTGGGTCTGGGTCAGGACGAGGTCCAGCCAGCGGTGGAGATCGGCCGGGGCGGTGGCCGGAACCGTGCCGATCAGCGTGATGGCGAGGGACGCGGGAAGTACGGCGAGGACGATGCCGTCCGCGTGCCTGCGTGCGCCCGGGACGAACAGGGAGATCCTCGCCGCGGACGCGGCGAGGAGGACGAGGCTCTGGACGAGGTGGACGGTTCCCTGGGCGATCCAGGCGCCCTTGGCGGCGGGGCCTGCAGGAGGTCCCAGATCCGGCCCGGGGCGAACGCGTCGCCGAAGGGTGCCTACCAGGGCAGCGGCTTCCCGTCGCGGAAGAAGCCGCCGGTGGGCCCGGAGTCGGGCAGGGTGGCGGCCCAGACGATGCCGGCGGCACCCTGTTCGACGGGTCCGCCGCCCGGGCCGCCCATGTCGGTGGCGACCCAGCCCGGACAGACGGCGTTGACCAGGATCCCCTCGGCGCGCACTTCGTCGGCGAACTTGCGGGTGAGGGCATTGAGGGCCGCCTTCGAGACCCCGTAGGCGGGGGTTCCGCCCGACATGTTCTCCAGGGACCCCGACTCGCTGGAGACGTTCACCACGCGGGGGTGCGGCGAACGCCGCAACAGCGGCAGGAACGCCTGGGCGGTCCGCCAGGCACCGAAGAGGTTGGTCTCCAGGGTGCGGGCGACGTCGTCGAGGCCGACGGAGACGGCGCGCTGGGAGGTGTCGTAGTTGATGGCGGCGTTGTTGATCAGGACGTCGAGGCGCTCGAACCGCGCCTCCACGCTGCGGGCGAGGGCACGAACGCCCTCGTCGTCGGTCACGTCCAGCTGGTGGGGCAGGAGCTCGCCGGTCACGTCGGGGGCCAGGCTGGCGGCGGCCCGTTCGGCATCCTCCAGACGGCGCGCGCACAGCAGGACGGTGTGGCCGAGCGCGGCGAGCTGACGCGCCGCCTCCTGGCCGATTCCCCGGTTGGCGCCCGTGACCAGCGATACCGGCGTCAGGGTGTTCATCGCTCTCCTCGGTTTGGACGATCTTGATCCGGGCACACGCTATGCCCTCGCCGCCCCCACGCGAACCGGGTGAGGCCCATCGCCGGCGGCGGGACGGGCCCTCCTCCTCCCGGACATAGCGGCCGCCTTCGACGCCAGGCACGCCGCAGGCGTCCGTACATGTCCCTGAGGGCAGTCCTCCGTCCCCTGCGGAAAACCGTTGGGCGGGCCACTGCGACCACTGCTAGATTTCCGGAGGCCGTGCAGGAGAACGAGGAGGTGGTACCCGTGAACGCAGTATCGACATGGGTGCTCTCCTCCGGGGTCACGGTCGGGCGATAGGTCGTCCGGGAGCGCCGTTCATGAGCACTCCCGAAAGGCACGACCATGCACTTCACTTCTGAACAGCGCCTCGACGGCAACGTCCTGGAACGCGCATTCACCCTCGGCGAGATCCCCGGCATCCTGTGGACGCCCGCATCCGCAGCCGCGTCCGCACCGGTTCCGCTGATCCTGCTCGGCCACCCCCCGCTCGGACTTCCCACGATGTACCCCCGGCTGGTGGCCCGGGCCCGTCAGGCCGTGGCCGACGGGTTCGCCGCGGCCACCATCGAGCTCCCCGGAAGCGGCGACAGGCCCCGTTGGGACGCCGCCGAGCAGGCCCGCGCCGAGCTCCGCCGGGCCATGGGGGCCGGCGAGCCGGTCACCGACGAGATCATCGACGCCCTCGTCCTCCCGCTGGTCGACAAGGCGGTCCCGGAATGGCAGGCCGCCCTGGACGCCCTCCTGGCGCTGCCCGGGATCGGCGGCCCGGTCGGGTACTCGGGGGGAGTGATCTCCATCGGCGTTCGCCTCGCGGTGGTCGAGCCGCGCATCGTCGCGGCCGGACTCTTCGCCGGGAGTTTCGTGCCTCGCGCCATTGTCGGGGAAGCCCGAAAGGTCACCATTCCGCTGCACGTCCTGCTGCAGTGGGACGACGAAGCGAACGACCGGCAGGCGGCCCTGGACCTGTTCGACGCCTTCGGCTCCAAGGAGAAGTCCCTCTACGCCAATATGGGCGGCCACACCGGCGTCCCGCGGTTCGCGGGGGACGAGGCGGCCCAGTTCTTCACCCGGCACCTGAAGTGATGCCGGGCCGTCAGGCCGCCGGCAGACGGTAGGCCGTACCGGACACGCCGGCAGCGCCGGTCCAGCGCTGCCGGCGTGGTCGCCCGCCGCGAGGGGCACGGGTATCACGGTCAGTTGCTCGTCAGAGTGCTCGGACCGGCTATTTTGTGAAACGGCGGGGCTGGTCGTACGGAGGGGGTGTCGGCGCTGAGACCGTTCAGCACCAGGGGCGAGGTCAGTCGGAGCCTCAGGCCATGACCGGGTCGGCGCAGGATCCCCGCCCCCTCCCGGACCCCTATGCGACGTATGCGGCCACGCGCTCCGCATGCCCGGTGCAGTCCGTGCCCGCCGGTCCCGGAGGTCGTGCCAACTACCTGGTCACCGGCTATGCGGAGGCCCGGGAGGCCCTGGCCGACCCCCGCCTCTCGAAGGACACGGGGGCCTTCTTCGCGGGCAAGCAGTCGCGACGCCGCCTGCACCCGGCGGTGGCCCACACCATGCTGGCCAGCGACCCGCCCGCGCACACCCGGCTGCGGAAGCTGGTGACCAAGGCGTTCACGACCGGGGCCGTCAAGGAACTGCGCCCCTTCATCGCCCGGGTCACCGCCGAGCTGCTGGACCAGTGGCCCGTCGGCGAACCCCTCGACTTCGTGGCCCGCCTGGCGGTGCCGCTGCCGGTCATCGTGATCTGCCAGCTGCTCGGCGTACCGCAGGCCGACCGGTCCGCGGTCCGGCGCTGGTCCGCGGACCTGTTCGCGGCGGGAGACCCCGATGTCATCGACGCGGCCTCACACGCGATGGCCGGCTACATGACGGACCTCATCGCAGCCAAGCGCCGGAACCCCGGCAGCTCGCTCCTGGACCGGCTCATCTCGGCCCGGGACGGGGAGGACCGCCTGAGCGAGGACGAACTGGTGTCCCTGGCCGTGCTGTTGCTCGTGGCCGGACACGAGACCACCACCAACGCCCTCGGTAACGCCCTCCTGGCGCTGCTCCTGCACCCGGCCGCTGCGGACCGCCTCCGCCGGCATCCGGACGAGGTCCCCGCCGCACTGGACGAACTGCTCCGCTTCGACTCGGCGGTGAGCACGGCCACCTTCCGCTTCACCACGCAGGCCGTCACGCTCGGCGGCACCGAGATCCCGGCCGGTGTCCCGGTCCTGGTCGGGCTGGGGGCGGCCAACCGCGACCCGGCCCGGTTCCCGGCGCCGGACCACCTCGACCTGGACCGGGACGCGGCCGCTCATCTCGCGTTCGGTCACGGCATCCACCGCTGTGTCGGCGCCCCCCTGGCCATGGCCGAGATGGAGATCGCCCTGCGGGGGGTGCTGACCCGGTTCCCCGGAATCCGCCTCGCCGTACCGCCCGACCGGCTGGAGTGGCGGCGCACCCGTCTCGTCCGAGGCCTGGCCTCGCTTCCCGTCCTGGCGGGGTAGCGGCGCCGGTAGCCCCGGTGTCCTGTACCCCCGCATGCGCGTTCGGTTAGGCTTACCTTGCCTGCCGTGTGGACGTGCAGGTTCGGAGTTCGGGGCCGCAGGTGGCCACCGCGTGACGGGTGCCACGGGTTGCGGCCCGGAGCTTGGGAGGAGACGTCGTGGATAGGGTCGTGCTCACGGCCGGAGCCCTGTACGCCATCGTCCTGCTCCGCGCCGGAGGGACGTTCGCCGTCGGGTGGCTCGCCGGCGCCGGTGCCCGGCGCAGCAGGTTCGCCGGGCGGATCTCCTCGGCGAAGTTCCAGCGCGCCGAGCGGGCGATCCAGCGGTGGGGTGCGCCGGTGGTGGCCGTCTCCTTCCTGACCGTCGGCCTCCAGACCGCCGCCAACTTCCTCGCGGGCAGCATGCGCATGCCATTGCCGCGCTACCTCCCCGCCCTGTTCCTGGGCGGAGCGGCCTGGGCGCTGATCTACGCGACCGCGGGGCTCGGCGTGCTCGAACTGCTGCGAAGGCTCTTCGCCGAACAGACGGCCCTCGGGGTGTCCGCCGTGGCCGTCCTCCTCCTCGCGGCGTGCGGGGTGGTGGTGCTCCGCAGGAGAAGGGCGGCCGTGCCCTCCGCTGACACCGCGGCCGAGGAATCCTGAGCCCAAGCCGAGGGGGCGGGTACCACATCGGGTGACATGACCGGCACTCCGGCCGATGCTGCGACCGCCCTCTGCTCCGGTCGCCCACACCACCCGCGCAGAGCTGGGCTATTGCGCCAGGTAGCCGCCGTCGACGGGGAGGATGGTGCCGGTGATGAAGGAGGCGGCGTCGGAGGCGAGGAAGGCGATGGCGCGGGCCACCTCTTCGGGCTCGCCGAGGCGGCCGAGCGGGTGGAGAGCAGAGATGTGGTGGAGGTACTCGGAGCCGCCGGGCTCGTCCACGAGGCGCTGGACGCGTTCGGTGCGGATGGTGCCGGGGGCGACGGCGTTGACCCTGATGCCGCGCCCCGCCCACTCCACCGCGAGGTGCTTGGTGAGCCCGGAGGCGACGAACTTGGCGGGCCCGTAGGCGGCTTGGCGGGCCTGGCCGGCCACCCCTGAGATCGAGGAGACGCACACGACGGACCCGCCGGTCTCCTGCCCGGCCATCTGTGCGATGGCGTACTTGCAGGTGAGGAACATCCCGCGGCCGTCGACGGCCATGACCCGGTCCCAGTCCTCGGCGCTGGTTTCGAGCAGGTCCGACAGCGGCAGGATCCCGGCGTTGGCGACCAGCACGTCCAGCCCGCCGCCCGCCGTCACCGCGGTGCCGGTCATCCGCTCGGCGTCCTCGGGCCGGGAGACGTCCCCGGTCACCACGGTCACGTCGTACGCGTCGCCACGATCGGCGCAGTCGCGGCGCAGCGCGGTCAGCCCCGCCGTGTCCAGGTCGGCGGCGGTGACCCGGGCACCGAGCCGGGAGAAGAGGGCCGCGGTGGCCCGTCCGATGCCGCTGGCTGCGCCCGTGACCAGGCACGACCTGCCGGTCAGATCGACCAGTCCGCCAGCCTGCACGGCGCACCGCCTCCGCTCACCGAGGCCGGGTCCCTACTGCCGGCCACCGGCCTCCCCAACGAGCGCCGCACGGCCCCGGTTACGCCGGACCGCCCCGGTTACGCCCGGGCGGCGACGGGGCGGCCCCGGTTACGCCGGGCCGGCCGCGGCCGGCTCCGGGGCGAGGGCCAGGAAGTCGTCGTAGGTACGGACCCGGACTCCGGGCCGGTCCTCGGCCAGTGCGGCGATCATCGCCGCGGCCAGCCTGCCCGCGGGCACCGGCCGGTAGGGGCGGGCAGGCCCGGCCAGCAGCGGGGCCAGCAGGCTCGCGGCGGAGCTGCCGAGCCCCTCGCCCCGGCGGCGCGAAGGGCGGTCGCCGAGGATGAAGGAGGGCCGGAAGAACTCGGTCTGCGGGTAGCCCAGGGCCGTCACCTCCGCCTCCATGTCCCCCTTGACCCGCAGGTAGAAGGCCCGGGAGCCGGATCCGGCACCGACCGAGGAGACCACGGCGATCCGCTCGGCGCCCGCGTCCCGGGCCAGCTCGGCCACCCGCACGGTGTGGTGCTGGTCCACCTCGCGGAACGCCTCCTGCGAGCCGGCCTGCCGGATGGTGGTGCCGAGTGCGCCGTACACGTCCGTCCCGCCCGGCCCGGCCGGCAGGTCGTCGGCCCCGAGCTTGGCGAAGTCCACCACCCGGGCGTCCAGCCGCGGGTGTTCGAGGCCGAGCGGGCGGCGGGCCAGCACGGTGACGCGGTCGTAGCGCGGGTCGCGCAGCAGCCGCGCCAGCAGTTGTCCGCCTACCAGTCCGGTGGCTCCGACCAGGAGCGCGCTGCGGGTCACGGGGAATCCTTTCCGCCACCGGCGGCCGGCCCGCCGGAGTCTCCGCAGGATGCCACATCCGTACGGGTACACCGGCGAGGCCCGGAGGGGCTCCGGTATACCGTGCCGCAGACGAAGTCGTCCTCGCGGACGATGTTGTGCTCCTGGCAGTCGGGGCACCGTCGGAACACCACCTCGTGGGTGAAGCCGGATGGCCGCCGGATTCCTAGAGCGTCAAGAGCGCGGGCGACCTCCGCCCAGGAGGTGACGTCCGGGCAGTACCCGGTGGACTGGTTGCTGATCTCGGCCACTCAACTCGACCGGCCCGACATTACGACGGGGCGATGCCGAGGGTGCGGGCGAGGGTCGCGGGCCCGGCCAACGGCGTCCTGTGCGCGTTCCGTCGGCGGACCGGCCTGCGGCGAGTTCTAGAATCTCCGGTATGGCAACACGACTTGTGCAGATCAATATGAAGGCCCTGGACGACTCCGCGCTCGGCCGGTTCTGGGCAGAGGCACTCGGCTGGGGTATCGACAGCGAGGGACCCGGGGTGACCAACCTCGAACCCGTGGGCTTCGCCTACCCCGACCCCGTGGCCGTCTGTATCGACATCATCGCCCGCCCGGAACCCAAAACGGTGAAGAACCGGGTGCACGTCGATCTCGCCACCACCTCGACGGCCCATCAGGCGGAGTTGGTCGCACGTCTGAAGGATCTCGGCGCGACGCTCGCCGACGTGGGTCAGGGCGACGTCCCCTGGACGGTCATGGCCGACCCGGAGGGCAACGAGTTCTGCGTCCTGGAGCCCCGTCCGATCTACCGGGACACCGGGCCGATCGCCGCGGTGGTGGTCGACTGCACCGACCCGCGAGAGATGGCCCGGTTCTGGGGCGAGGCGATGGACTGGACGGTGCACGAGGTCACCGACGACCAGGCGACCATGCGTTCCGCCAAGGGCGTCGGCCCCTACCTGGAGTTCCTGCGCACGCCCGACACCAAGAGCGGGTGGAACCGCGTCCACCTCGACGTCAGCCCCTACCGCGGTGACGACCTGGCAGCAGAGGAAGCCCGGCTGCGTGCCCTGGGCGCCGGCGACCCCGGTATCGACCAGTCCGCCATCTCCTGGACGATTCTGGCCGACCCGGAGGGCAACGAGTTCTGCCTCCTCTCGCCCCGCTGACCCGGGGATGCGGTGGTACCGCATCCCCGGGCTGACAACGATTCCGTATTCAGTGGTCGTACACCGTGACGGCCACGTCCTTCGTGCACAGTGCCCCGCTGATCAGCGGCTCAACGCGGGACCACTTGCCGCCGGCCAGCCCGCAGCCGATGCGGGGCATGTGTACGGAGGCGCCCAGTTCGAGCGCGTGGCCGGCCAGTGCGGTCAGGCACCGCTCCAGGGCGTCGTAGCGTATCGGCACCCCTGAGCTGCCCGTACGGATGCCGCGCTGCGCGACCATGTTGGCGACCCAGGTATCCGGCCGGACCTGGACCAGCCGGACCGCTCCGAGGCCGAAGTCGTTGTCGGCGCGGGCGCGGTGCCAGGCACGGTAGTCCGCTTCCGGCTCGGGCCAGCGTCTGGATATGGCCAGGACGAAGCCCTTTCCCCAGCCGCCGAGGTCGTTGCAGACATGGGCGATGATTTTCGGCCCCTTGGCCTGCGGACTGGTGGCATCCCCGGAGATGATCGTGATCGGCGTCATGCCACGACCCTACGCACGGCCACCGTCATTGCGACTGTTCGTGTCGCATGACCGCGGCGATCAGGTCGTGGAGTGCGTGCGGCGCATCGGGGCCGGCGCCGTCAAGGCCATCGGCGCCGTCGAAAGCACCGGACCCGGTGCCGCGCGCGAACATGGCCTCCTCGTACTCCGCGAGCGCGGCCTCGACGTCGGCGGGATGCGCGGCCAGGGCCTTGCCGAGTTCGGCGCCGTCCAGCATGGCCAGATTGGCGCCCTCGCCGTTGGGGGGCGCGAGGTGCGCGGCGTCGCCGAGCAGGGTCACCCCCGGTACCCGGTCCCACCGGTGCCCCGTCGGCAGGGCGTGCAGGGAACGTACGACCGGTGTGCCGTCGCCGTCCGTGATCAGGGCGAGGAGCTCCGGCGCCCAGCCGTCGAACTCCCGCGCGATGCGCGCGGTGGCCGCGGCGGCATCGGTGAAATCGATGGCCGCGAACCAGTCCGATGACGCGGACAGACCCACGTAGGCGTGCAGGGTGTCGCCCCGTTCCCGGTGGGCGAAGATCTCCTGGTCCGGAGTGGTGGCGATCATCGAACCGCCGCCGACCGCCTTCGCCGTGGCGGGGTGCCGGGTGTCCGCATCGAACAGGTAGGTCTCCACGACGGACTTGCCGACGTACCGGGGTGTGGCGGCGGAGAGCAGCGGCCGTACCCGCGACCACGCGCCGTCGGCGCCGACCAGCAGGTCCGTGACGACGGTGCCGCCGTCCGCGAAGGCCACCTCGTGGCGGCCTTCGCCGAGTGGGCGGACACCGCCGACCTTCCGGCCCCACCGGACGGTGCCGGCCGGCAGCGAGTCGAGCAGGAGCTGCCGCAGCTCACCGCGCTGCACCTCGGGGCGGCCGCCCGTGCCGTCGTCGGCCTTGTCGAACAGGACCGTCCCGTCCGGGTCGAGGATCCGCATGGCCTGGCGGCCCTCCAGGATCAGGCCACGGAACTCGTCCAGCAGACCGGCTGCCGCGAGGGCGAGCTGCCCGTCGTCTTCGTGGATGTCGAGTAGCCCGCCCTGCGTACGTGCGGTGGGGGAGGGGTCCGCCTCGTAGACGGTGGCGGGTATGCCGTGGACGTGAAGGACACGGGCGAGCGTGAGGCCGCCGAGTCCGGCGCCGATGATCGTGACGTGGGTGGTCATGGGGTTTCCTTCTGGGACGTGGACGGAGGAGAACGAACAGGTCATGGCCGGTTCGGTTCCATTTGCCGACCGGCACCAACGGGTTCCAATGTCCCGCCGTCCACCGACAGCCCGCCGACAGCCCACCCCCACCGCCGACAACAGGCCGACACCGTCGCCGGGGCGCAGTCAGCCGGATCGGGCTCGGCCCACTGCCGCGCTTCAGCGCGCTCCAGCAGCTCGCCGACAGCGGCGAAGCCGGCCCGGGGCGGGGGCCGGCGGCGCAGGGCCAAAAGGGTGCATCTCGGCGGTCGGATCGACCCCACTGCCGCTCATTCGTCCGCCGGTTTGGGTTCATGTGAGGTGAAGGCGGACTGTCCTACCAAGGGGCTGAGTGAGTGCGGGCGAGACTCCCGCTCCGATCGCTGGGCGTCGGAGCGTGCACAGCGGTGGTTCTCGTGTGCGGCGCGGCGGAAGCAACGCCGACCGTGTCTCCCCGGGCCGTTGCCGCGCCCCCTTCCGATGGCGGCGGGGCAAGAGCGACGCCCGCGCAGATCGCGGCGGCCAAGGAGGCGGAGGCGTACTGGACGCCCGAGCGCATCGCCAAGGCCGTCCCGATGGGCGCCGGCAGGGCCTCCGGGGCCGGCCCCGGGGAGGGGAACGCGGTGACCGCCGTCGCGCGGTCGCATCTCGCGGACAAGGGGGTGGCCACCGTGGGCGTGCTGCTCATCGACGACGGCGGCGTCCCCCGGCCGGATCCCGGCCGCCGCGACCAGTTCTGTTCCGCGAGCGTCGTCTCGTCGCCGGTCAAGTCGCTCGTGCTGACGGCCGCGCACTGCCTCAGCGGCAACCACCGCTTCAAGCACCTCGCGTTCGCCCCGGGCTGGAAGCCCGACCCGGCGCACCCGGCAACCCGTGGCATCGCCCCCTACGGTGCCTTCCCGATCGAAAAGGGCAAGATCTGGATCGACGGCCGCTACCTGTCGCAAGGCCCGGTGAAGGGAGACGACCTCGACTTCGCATTTCCTGAAGTCCGGCCCCAACGCGAAGGGACGGTTCCTGGAGAACGCCACCGGCACGGGGAACACCCTCGCGACGCTCACGGCCGGGCAGCTCGGCCAGAAGAACGTGAGCCTGCTCGGGTTCCCCGGCGCGTCCAAAGCCCCCCTCGTGTGCCCGTCCACGCACACGAGCGCCTTCGCGGGCCGGTTCCTGCGGATCGCCTGCAAGGGCTACTCCGACGGCGTGTCCGGTGGCCCCTTCCTGCGGAACTTCAACGGTACGCGCGGCGAAGTGATCGGCGTCATCGGTGGCTGGAAGACGGGCGGGACGAGCGCCGATGTCTCCTACTCCTCCCAGTTCGACGCCGACATCGTCCGCCTCTACCGCCAGGCGGTGAACGGATCCCCGCCGGACAGCCCCGGCGCAGACACGGGCATGGGCACTGCGGCACTCTGGAGGCATGCCAAGGGCGCCGCGTCAGGGACCTTCCACACCGCCTCCCAGCGGTCCGGTGACTCGGACCTCGTCGTCACGTGGGACGACGGCGAGGTGACCCTCTACCCCGGAGACCAGAACCTCGGATTCCACACGGGCTGCAGGCCCGCCGAACCCTGCGAAACGCAGCTGGCCGTGCCGAACGCCATGTGGAGGGACTACGCCGACGTCATCACCGCCGGCGACTACGCCGGCACCAACGCGTACGACCTCCTGGTCAAGTGGGTCGACGGCGAGGTCACCCTCTACCCGGACATCAGCGAGCGCACCCGCCTCCCCACGGCACTGGACCAGCACCTTCCCGGCGAGATCACGCTCGCCGCACCCCACTCCGTATGGAAGTACGCCCGAGGCTTCGCCACCGGCAAGTACGCCGGCAACCGGTGGCCCGACGACCTCGTCGTGCGCTGGAACGACGGAGAAGTGACCGAGTACGTCGACATCGACGGCAACGGTCTGCACGCCGAGCGGCAGCTCGCCGCGCCGAACGCCCGCTGGAAGACGGCGCGCCTCATCACCGGCGGAGACCTCGACGGCAACGGCAACGGAACCACCCCCCGACACGACCTGCTCGCGGTATGGGCCGATGGACGGGTCAGCGTCTTCCCCGACCTCGGCTCCGGACACCTGGACAACGAGCAGACCGTCGCATCGGGTTCCACCTGGACCCACGCCCGTGTCATCGCCCTCGGCGAGTACGGAATGAACGGCCGGCAGGACGACCTGTTCGTCTGCTGGTCGGACGGCGAGGTCACCCTGTACGGCAACACCCGCGCCGGCGCCACCGGCCGCGAGCACCGGCTCGTGCCGCCGCCCGCGGCCCTGCCTGCCGCCGTCCGGCGTGACGTCCGCTGTACGACGGCGTGCGGAACGGAGCCGTACCGCCGCGCTCCCGGCGGACCCGGCGAGCTCACCGGACGGCCCCCCACCCGGTGGCGTTGAGGCCGGCACCGGTCAGGCCGCAGCTCGCGTCCCACAACCGGGCCGCGACGGACGGCTCGGCGAGGTGGTTCCACACCGGCTCGCGCCGGGGCTCACCCCGCAGGCCGAACACCCGCGGCCCCCACAGCTCACCTCCGCGCACGGCAGGGTCCAGCACCGCCCGGACCACGGGCCACGCGCCCGCGTGCTTGCCCTGGAGGAGGACGGCCGCCGGCGCCGCACCCCACCGGGCGCCGGCGGTACGCACGTGGAACGGTGGCCGCGACGGGGTGAGGGAGTCCAGCGCACCACCGGGATGGACCACCACGCTCGCCACGGTGCTGCCGGCAGCACGCAGGCGGCGCTCCAGCTCGAAGCCGAAGTACATCTGTGCCAGCTTGGAGCGTCCGTAGGCACGCTTGGGCCGGTAGTCCCTGCGGGACTGCAGGTCGTCCAGATCGAGCCGTTCGGACTTCGCCGCGAAGCTGCCCACGGTCACGACGCGGGCCGCCGGCGCGGCCGACAGGAGCGGCATCAGCGACCTGGTCAAGGCGAAGTGCCCGAGGTGGTTCGTCCCGAACATGAGCTCGTGACCGTCCCCGGTGACCTGCCGCCGTGAGGCGTCGAGCGCGACGCCGGCGTTGTGGACCACCGCGTCGAGGTGGCGCTCGCCCAGCGACTCCACGGCCGCATCGAGCGAGGAGAGGTCGGCGAGGTCCAGGCGTACGGTCCGCACCCGCGCGCCGGGGACCCGCGCCCGGATCGAGGCCGTGGCGACCTCGGCCCTGGCGAGGTCCCGGCAGCCGAGCACGACGGTGGCCCCGGTCGCCGACAGCTGCTCCGCGGCGAAGTACCCGATGCCGGCGTTGCCGCCGGTGACCAGGAAGACCCGGCCATCGGCGGCGGGCAGCCGACGGACCTTCCAGGGTGGGGCGGAAGAGGTGGATGACATCATATGAACTCCCCAGTGGATGAAGGCGGCTGCCCCTGTGGGCAACGCGAGACCACGCTCCCAGCGCCCACCGACATATCCCCGACGCCCCGGCCACAACCCCGACAGCCCGCCGACACCCCGCCGGCCGCGAAATGCCTGGCCAGGGCCGGGCAGTGTGCAGGGCACCGGTCAACTCCCGATAAAGTGTTCGACGTTCGTGGCGGTGCACACAGGCCCCACGGAGCACACAGAGCACACGCACCTCGGGGGACGACAAGTGAGCGACACCGGCACGCTGCGGGAAGAACCGGGACTTCCCATCGTCGGCGAATTCTTCCGCGCGGCGATGGGCTTCGCCGAACCCACCACCGCCGAACGTCCCGAAGACAAGCTCATCACCCGGATGCAGCGCTGGCGCACCATACTCGGCATGGCCGCGGCCGTCTGGCTGGTCGTGGCCTACCCCCTGAGCGAGGGCGGACAGGAGTTCATCCTCGGCAAGCTCGCCGAACTGGGCATCTCCTGCGGCATTCTGGTGGCCGGCAGCATCCTCGGCATCACGGCCTTCCTCATCGCCGGTACCCCGGACCGCCGCCGTACCTTCGCCAGACGCCTGCTGGGGCCGATCGGATCGATCTTCGCACTGGCCCTGGGTCCCGCCCTGATGTGGCTGTCCTTCACGACCCTCAAGGGCGAGCTGATCGAAGGCGGAGATCTGAAGGGCTTCTTCTCCGCGATCACCGGCGCCGGAATCATCTCCTCCGTCCTCGCCTTCCTGGTCCTGGTGATCGGATGGCTCCTCGCGATCGTCGTCCTGATCGCCTCGGTCCCCTACACGATCGCCATCGCCTACGCCTGCGTCTTCTCCTGCTTCCGCACCGCGGACGTGCACCAGTTGCTCCCGGCGCTGCTCTCGCCCCTGCTGGTCTGGTCGCTCTTCGCGTTCCAGTTGTTCAACGGCCCCGACGTCGCCGCACCCCCGGAGGTGCTGTACACGTTCATGCTCGGCGGCCCGCTGTCGGTGACCGGCCTCTCGGTCTGGGAGGTACGGCGCCTGCGCACGCACCACGGGATCACCCTGCGCACCGCACTCGGCCGCTGAGCGCGAGGGAGTGCGCTCACAGGAAAAACATGCGTGCGCCGGGACCGGCCCCGGTTATCTTGCCTCGTCATGAACAGACCAGGGAGGTCCACACCATGAGCAGCGCCACGTCGCCCTTGCCCGAGCGGATCGAGCTGTCGGGGGAGGGACTCGTCCTCCGTGACTGGACGGAGGGGGACCTGGCCGCGATGCCCGAGCTGTTCGACCACCCCGACATCGCCTACTGGACGCCTATCGTCTCGCCCTTCGACGAAGCGGCCGCCCGCGCACGGCTGGACCGGGACCGGCAGCTGCGCAAGGAGGGCACGACCATCCTGCTCGCCATCACCGTCGACGGCGGCGCCCCGCTCGGCGAGATCATGCTGCGGCGCGCCCCCGAGGGCACGGAGATCGGCTACGCGGTCGGTCCCGCCCACCGGGGCCAGGGGCTGGCGGCGCGGGCGGTGCGGGTGATGGCGGCGTACGCGTTCGAGCAGTGGGGTGCGGAGCAGGTGATCCTGGAGCTGGAGGCCGAGAACGCCGCCAGTGTCGCCGTGGCCGGCAAGGCGGGCTTCAGGCTGCTCGACGTGCCGCTGATCACGGGGGAGGAGAAGGGACGCCCGTACGTCCTGCAGACGTGGGGGCTGAACCGCCCCTGAGATCACCACACCGCGTTCCGGGCAGCCGTCGCCAGATCGTGCTCGTCCCGGTCGCGGCCGCCCGCGGCGAAACCCGCGCGAGGCGTCATGGCCCGTACCGCCTCGGACAGGCGCACGAGTCCGTCGTCGCTGTCGATCAGGCTCCCGGCGTCGCCACCGCCCTCACCGGCGTGGCCGCGCAGGGAATCGAACGCGGCGATGACCAGTGCCGCGGGTACCACCGCTTCCGGCTTCAACGCACCCGGGCCCGTCGTGAGCGCCGGCTCGCCCCCGCCCGCGCCGGGTTCGAGGTACGGGGTGAGGAACCGGAGGCCGTCCCGGATGTCGCACGTCCGCCGCAGGTGGCGTCTGCTCAGCGAGGCCCACGGCGGAATGCGCACGACCTCGTACGGGATCACCGCGCGCATGACCTGCCACAGCGGACCGAGCCGGCGGTACTGCTCCCGCCGCCGCCACCGCTCCCTCAGGCCCTGGCCGACGGCGGGGAGGGCGAACCCGAGGCACTGGAGCAGCGCGCCGACGGCGGCCAGGGACGGAGCCACCGTCGTACTGACGTCGTCCCAGTCGTGGTCGGTCCAGCGTGCGCCGACCGCGAGGAGCTTGCCCGCGGTGTACCCGAGGCCCAGGACCCCTCCGGCCACGATGAGGACCAGCCCGGCCCGCAGCAGGCCGACGACCTCCCGCGCCCAGCGCCAGCACAGGACGGACAGTACGGCCGTCGCCACCGCGTGGGCCACCAGGTAGAGGACGATCATCTCGCGGAGGTACGGCGTGGTGGAGTAGTACGTGTCGAAGTCCCGGAGGCGTTCGTCGGGGGCGTCTCCCAGAAAGAACAGGGCGAACAGCACCACGATGACCGCCCCGTAGGCACCGGTGCACCACAGGGTCGCCACGCGGCGCCGTTCCTCCGGCCCGCCCTGCCACGTCAGCATCAGGTTGATGACGGCGGCGCTCCCCGCGGTGACCACGGCATAGACCAGCGGAGCCGAGAAGTTGGCGACGCCCGTGAGCGCGTTGACCTCGGACACCGTCGGCGGCGCGGCGAAGAAGAAGACCACGGCACCCAGCGGAATGACCACGCCCACCGAACGGACCAGCGGATCACGCCAGTGCCGTACGAGTTCCGGCACCCGCAGCGCGAAGGAGACGAGCAGGAGCAGAGCGGGGATGTAGTAGTAGACGCTGTTCAACGGGCCGCCCCTTCGGTTCCCGGCCCGTCGGCGGCAGCCCTCTTCGAGGTGTGCCCGAGAGCCTGCGAGATGCGGACGAGGTCGCGTTCCGCGCCCGCCGCCGGTTCCTGAAGGGTCCGCGACGAGGCGATCACCCGCCGTTCGGGGTCGGCGCGCATCGTCTCCACCGCGGCGACGACCATGGCCGCGTCCGCGTCGGCCGCCGCGTGGTCGGCGGTGGCGCCGCCGGCGACCGCCTCGGCCAGCGTGCGCGCCCGCAGACCGAGGTCGAAATAGGGGTTGAGGGCGAGGAGCCCGTCGTGGATCACCGACTCGCGCTGCAGACGCCGTACGCCCACCGACGCGAGCAGCGGCACACCGGCCGCGGCGGACGCCGGTGCCAGCCCGCCCACCAGCCGCGACAGCGGGCCCAGCCGCCGGTACCGGATCCAGTCCCGCCAGCGTCCCCTGAAGCGCCCGACGACGATCGGGAACACCATGCCGAAGGTGATGAAGGGGGCGGCCGCCGAGATGAGGGCCCGCGCCACCTCGGTGCTCAGGACGTCCCAGTCCGTACCGGCCCACCGCGCGCCCACTGCGGTGAACTTGAGGAGGCCGAAGCAGATGGCGAGGAGATATCCCGTCACCATCAGGGCCAGACCCGCCCGGAGCTCTCCCTCGACGTGCCGCATCCAGCGCAGGCACAAGGAGGCCATCACGACCGACGCCGCGGTGTGGCCGACCAGGTAGAGCACGATCATCTCGCGGAGGTACGGGGTGCCCGCGTAGTAGGTGTCCAGGTCCCGCAGCCGCTCGACGGGCGCCTCACCCAGCGCGAACAGGACGACCAGGGCGATGCTGAGGGCCCCGTAGGTACCGGTGCACCACCGGGTGGCGCGCCGGATGCCCTCGGGGGAACCGCCCCGCCAGTTGATGAGCAGCGCGATGCCCGACGCCGCGTTGACCATGACCCATACGTAGCCGAAGGGGGCCGCGGCGTTGGGCACGCCCGTGAGCGCGTTGATCTTCGCGACCATCGGGACGGAGGTGAAGAAGAAGACCCCCACGCCGGTCACGAGCATCGCCATGACCGCACGGAGAAGGGGATCGCGCGGGTTCCTCAGCAGTCCGGGGAGCCGGAGCAGGGCGGCCACGCCGCCCAGCGCGGTGGGGAGGAGAACAGTCGGATCGGGCACCGTCGGCTCAGCCTCGTATCCCGTGGTTGCCGAGCGCGGCTTCGATCCGGCCGGAGCGCGTGTCCCGGTCGAGCGTGCGGGCGCCCGCGGGCGTCAGGAGGTGGCGTATGGCGTGCGCCAGTTCCAGCCCGTAACGCTCCGCGGCCCGCTCCTCGGCCTGGTGCCTGCGGGCGGCGCTCCCGTCCTGTTCCAGCAGTACGGGGCTCTGCCGGCCGGCGACGGCCAGGGCCGAGGCGACAACCTGCCGTAAGTCGGCGTCGTGGTGCAGGAGCCGGGCGGCCACCGAACCCTCGGCCACATGCCGGTGGCAGTGCCCGAGCTCCAGGTGGCGCAGCTCGTGCCCGGTGATGACGACCTGGTGCTCGGCCACGGTCCGCTGTTCCACGATGACGAGGTCCTGGTTCCCGAGGTCCAGCGCGAGACCGCTGGCGGTGCCCGGAGGGAAGGAGGTGGCGCGGAACTCGATCTTCCGGCCTCGGCGCCGCCCCATGGCCTCACAGAGCGCGCGGCAGATCACCTCGGCCGGAACCGGGGACCTCAGATGGCTGAGACCGTCCACCATGGCGCTGACGGACCGCCGTATCTCCCGCTGTTTGAACACGTGACTCCCCCATACCCCTGTGCCGCTGTTCCGCTGTGCCGCTGTTCGGCTGTTCCGCGAAGGGCCGCGGCGCCCGCTGCGGCGGCTCCCACAGGCCCGACCCGCGCAACGTCCCGTCCCGCTCCTCAGAACGGTTCGCCGGCCGAGCCGGATCGATCCTGTTCGGCCGCAACCTCGTCCATGTAATGGTCGAGCCATTCGAGCAGTTTGGTGCGCTCCTGGTCGGGCAGCAGAGCGGCGCGCAGCGCGATGCCGTCGACGCCGTGCCGCTCGTAGAGACTCGGCAGCCCGGCTCCGGTTCCGGCCGGCGCCACCGCCAGGACGCCGCGCTCGCTGTACTCCTGGTGTTCCTGGAGCAGCGTCCTCTCGACGACGGCCAGGGCGCAGTACAGCGCGTCGGCGTCCTCCGACTGGAGGAACCCGGCGGGCCGCTCGAAGAACCTCTCCAGCCTGGCGCAGTGGTCCATCGTCGGCCGGCGGTCCCCGCCGAGCAGCGCCTGCACCTGCTGCCGGGAGACACCGCTCTCCCGGGCGATCTCCCCGTGCGAGAACTTCCGTCCGTTCTCCTTGCGGTACGTCTCGTGCAGCAGGTCCAGCCGCTGACGGAAGCGCTCGTGGATGTCCGGCTCACCGGCCGCCCGCCCCCGCAGGAGCTCCCGCACGACGTCGAGGGGAACCCCGCAGGCACGGTGCAGAGCCTCCGGATCCAGCACCTCGCCGCGACTCCGACCCAGCTTCGCGCCCAGCCGGACGACCCGTTCGATGGCCGCGGCCAGGTGAGGAGCGGGCGCGGGGGAGGCTTCTGTCACCGGCTGCTCTCCCGAGGTCAACGCCTCCCGGCACCACCGGGAGGGGGCCGCGGCGGCCCCTACGCCACCGATCCTGCCACGGTGGTGGCAGCCGAACCACGGATCTCCAGCCAAACTGCCACAGCAGTGGCAGGAACGTGCCTTACCGCCACCGCACGCGCCATCGACGCCCACGGCCCGGGCAGGCCCAGCCTGTGGGCGTGCCTGCCAGCCACCCCGCCCACGCCCCGATCCTCACACTGCTGCTGGAGTTCCTCATGTCTCACCGCACCGGCCTCGTCCTCGACTTCGGCGGGGTGCTCACCACGCCGCTGCTCCCGGCCGTGCTGGCCTTCGAGCAGCGCGAAGGACTGGCGCAGGGGGCGTGCATCAAGGCCCTGTACATGGACGCCGAGGGCGTTCGGCTCACCCACGAGCTGGAGCGCGGTGCGATCACCCAGAGCGAATGGAACGAGGCCGCCGCCCCCAAACTCGGAGTCTCCCCGGACAACCTGATGGGCCGGATCTTCGCCGACCTGCGACCCGAGCAGACCATGATCGATGCGGCCGCCGCGGCGAAGCGGGCCGGGATCAAGGTCGGCATCCTGTCCAACTCGGTGGGACTGGCTCCCTGGAACCTCTACGAAGGCTACGAGCTCGAAACCCTCTACCACGGTGTGGTCATCTCCGAATGCCACGGCATGCGCAAGCCCGACCCGGAACTCTTCGAGGTCATGCTGAAGCTCATCGACCTGCCGGCCGACGCGTGCGTGTTCGTCGACGACACCGAGGAGTACGTCCGGGCGGCCGAGAAGCTCGGCTTCGCGGGCGTGCACGCGCTGGAGCCCGCGCAGACGGTCTCCCAGCTCGACGACCTCCTGGGCGTCACCCTGACCAACGCCCGCTGATCCGTCCGGCGACTTCGCTAGTGCCGCATCAGCCGACGTTTACCCCGCCTGTACGGTCAGGGCATGGACGCCAGCCACCAGCCCACTCTTCATGAGATCGAAGACCGCTTCGTTGCGATTCTCGAAGGCCGGTTGACCCGGGACGAGGTCGACCGCTGGGCCGGTCGCTGGGTGACCGACGACGGGCTCGATTGGGACGAGGTTTCCTGGTGGGCCCTGAGTCTCCTCCACGGCATCGATCTTCCTGCGGACGAGAGCGGCAGCTGCCTGCACGATGACGAGCAGGTAGGCGAATGGCTCGCCGAGCTGAGGAAACGCCGGGCGGTGTGACGCGGTCGAAGCCGTCTGCCGGTCCCCGGCCGTGTGGTCGCGCTTCGGCGGGCGCGGCCTGCGGGGGCTGCTGGCCGTACGGGTTGTTCGGGTCGCCGAAGCTCATGGTGACGCCTCTCCGGTGTCGGTAACAGGACGATGCGGACCGAGTGCAGGAACAGCACCATGTGACCGGTTTTGCCCCTTGAACGGTCGCGATGTCGACGCGTCATCCTGAGCCCGATCACTTGTCCAATCGTCGCCCCCGCCGGCCCCGCCGCGGTCATGAAGGGGCAGTGAGAGGTGCGTTTCGCGAAACGGCGATGATGGGCGCGCGCGCCGCTGTGGTGTCGCCGGTGGGTTCTCGGGGTGGGGCAATGATCGAGGTCGGGCGGCAGGGCGCGTTCAGCGTGAACTGTGTGGGTGTGGAGCGTCTGCCGTTCCCGTTGAGTTTCAGCGTCCGCGAGGCCGAGGGGACGTGGGTGGTGACCGCCGGCGCGGCGCAGGCGGGCGAATTGGCGGACCTGCTCGCGGCCGCGGCGAACGGCTCGGTAGCGGTGGTGTCGCTGGAGAGCAACTCCTTCCTGGACGAGGACTGGCAGCCGCTGCGGCCCACGCTGATCGCGGCCGAGCTCGGAGTGCCGTGCGGCGTCCACCCCCTCGGATCCTGGACGTCCGGCACGCACGGACTCGCGGAGGAGATCCTGGTGATGGACCGCGACCAGCTGCCGCGGCTCCTCGACGGCTCCTGGTACCCGTACGAGCTGACGCTGGTCGACCTGCCCGCCGGCGCGGCCCCGGAACAGCTCGACGACATCGCCCTCGTGGTCGGCACGAACGGCACCGACGCGCCGCTCCTGGGCCGCCTCCCAGACACCTCCCGCCTCTGGTTCTCCGGCCACGACGACTGCTACGTGCTGCTGGAAACCCGAGACTCCGCCCTGCCGGCCGCGGTCCTGGCCCGTCTGCTGACCCTGTTGGCCGGCTCCGCCCTCACCGCACTCACCGACCGCCCCTCCTCGCGCGTTCCCGAGCCCGGGCCGTGGCTGCCCGAGCAGCTCGTGGCCCTGGCGCCCCACTGGATCGGAACCCTGGACACGGCCACCGAGGACCTCGTGACGATCAGGCTGGCTGCCCTGCCGGAACCGTGGCGGCTGAACGTCGCGTTCCCCGGACGGGCTGACCTGACGGCGGCGCTCGACGTACGGCAGGGCACCTGGCGGATCGCCCCCGCAGGGTGACAGGAGGAGCCGCCTCCGGCTGTGGGCGTGTCCCGGCCCGGACGATCCGAACCCCACTCGGAACAAGATCAGCACACGGATGCGCGGAAGGTCGCCGACGGGAACCCTGAGGCGGACGACGGGTGCCACGGGCCCGCGTTGAAACCGGTGTGGAACCGTTTTGAAGCCCGGTGGCCGCAAGGTCCGGGGCAGGGCTGGGCACGGCCGGAGGAACTGACCGCGGTCGCGCCCAGCCGGCTCCCACCGTTGCGAGAGGACCGTCATGAGCGAGCACATCCATCACCTGACCCCCGGCCGGCTCCAGGACCCCGAGGCCGGTTACGCAGGCCTGCGCGACGGGGAGGGGCTGCCCCTCGTCGTGCTCCCCGGGCTCCGGACGCCCGTGCGGCTCGTCACGCGCTACGAGGACGTCAAGGCCGCGCTCACCGAGCCCCGGCTGATCAGGGACCGCAGCGAGGTGCCGGGCGGGGTGGACGGGCCCGACGCGCAGGAGGAGTTGCTGGAGCCGCTGGGCGGGCTCCCGTCCGAGTACGTGCGGTACGTGTCCGGGCACCTGGCCTTCTTCGACGGCGAGGAGCACGCCCGCCGCCGGGCTCCCCTCACCCGTGCCTTCACCGCCCGGCGCATCGCCTCCCTGCGGGCCTTCGTCGAGGAGACCGTCGCGCGGCTGGTCGGCGAGCTGGCCGGCCAGGAGGAGGCCGACCTGCTGAACGAGTTCGCCTACCCCCTGGCCACCTCCGTCATCTGTGAGCTGGTCGGCGTCGAGGAGGCGGACCGGGACCGGGTGTGCGAGTGGATCCGGGATTTCGCGTACGGCGACGGCAGCAGGATGAGCGACGGCCTCGCCGGCATCGTCGAATACGTCAAGTCGCTGATCGCGAGGCGGAAGACCAGCCCCGCCGACGACCTGATCACCGCTCTGCTCGAAGGTGCCCGCGAGGGCGGCGCGGACGCTCTCACCGAGGACGAGATCGTCGCCATGGTGTTCCTGCTCATCAACACCGGGATCACGCCGCCCGCCCTCTTCCTCGCCCACGCGGTACTCGCCCTGCTCGACCACCCCGACCAACTGGCCCGGCTCCGCGCCGAACCGGAGCTCCTCGACCGGGCCGTGCCCGAACTCCTGCGCCACGTCACGCTCCTGCGGATCGGTGCCTCGATGTACGCCACCGAGGACTTCGCCTTCGCCGGCACCGAGCTCCGCAAGGGCGAGGCCGTGAGCGTGGCACTGCTGGCGGCGAACCACGACCCGGCCGTGTACGGCGGGACACCCGGACGGCTCGACATCACCAGGGAGGCCGAGCGGGGCAAGGTCCACCTCGCCTTCGGGCACGGCGCGCACTACTGCATCGGCGCCGCGCTCGGCAGCCTGGTGACCGGGGTGGTCTTCGACCTGCTGCTCGTCCGGCGGGCGGTTCCGCAACTGGCCGTCGCGCGGGAGGACCTGGAGTTCGGCCACTGGCCCGGGGACGGCTTCCACCTGCTGCGGCTTCCGGTACGGCTCTGACCCGGGGGGCGGGCCGGCCGATCACTCCGCGCAGCCGATCACTCCGCGCAGCCGACCGGCCCCGCCCCGCAGCCGCCCGCCTTCCGCTCCCGCTCCCGCAGCAAGTCCAGGGCCGCACGGCGCAGTTCGTCCCGGCTCAGAGCGGCGTACGCGGACACCACGTCCTCGTACGCCGCCCCGCCGGCACGCCGGGCCGCCTCCCGGGCGCGGGCGGAGGACATGGTCGGCTGGAACGTCCGCAGGCACTGGAGGAACTCCGTCAGCGCGAGCAGCCGTACGCCCCTGCGGACCACGGCCGCGTCCCCCTCCGCGCCGCCCCGGTGGAGGTCGGCCGTGCCGAGCGCGAGCAGCAGCGCGCCGCAGACCGGGAGATCCGCCGGGGCTCCTCGCTCCAGCCGAGCCGTCGCGCGGTCCGTGAGGAGGGCGGCGAGCTCCTCGACCAGGTCGAGGCGTCCGTACTGGGCATGGGCGGCCACGGTGGCCGCCTGGACCTCCAGGACCCAGGGTTCCAGGTCGACTTCGAGGCCGAAGACCGGTTCGCCGGACCGTTCCAGGCGGGCCGCGGCCCGACGCCAGAGCGTCAGCCCCCTCTCCGTTTCGCCCCGTACGAGCGCGATCTCCGCACGCGCCCCCGGTTCGGGCGTCAGCTCCGCTTCCGCGTCCTCGGGCCGACCGCGCAGGGCCGACTCCAGCCAGCGCTCCGCCTCGTCCACGTCCCCGGTCTGGAGGTTCCCCAGCACCATGCCCCAGCGCAGGCCCATCACGTCCGGCCACTCACCGAGGCGGTCGAGGATCCCCATGGCCCCGTGCAGGTGGCGCAGTGCCTCCTCGCCGCGCTCCGCGTGCAGGCACAGCTCGCTCAGCCGGCTCAGGGCCATCACCCGGAGCCACGGAACGTGGTGGTCCTCGGTCGCGGCGAGCGTCCGCCGGGCGGCCGCCATGGCCCGCTCCGGTTCGTGCTCGCTCTCCCACAGGTAGCCGGCCAGTCCTTCGGCGACCGCGGCGAGCAGCGGCTCGCGGCTGGCGCGGAACGCGTCCAGCAGCGTGTGGTCGGTCCCGAAGACCTCGGGGGCCGCGCGCAGGACGGTCGCGAGCGCCCTGACGAGGGTGTCCGCCGGCGCCGGCGGAAGCCTGCGCAGGAGGACGAGGAGGCGCGCCGGTGCGGCGGATCCCCCGACCAGCAGGCTGACGGTCAGCAGCACGGCCGCGGTGCGGGTCGCCTCGACGAACGCCGGATCCGGGCGGTAGTGCGAGAGCAGGCCGCCGATTTCCGCCGCGAGGGGGATCAGCCGGGCGTAGTCCGCCTCCGTGGCCCACAGGCCGCACAGCACGGCACCGGCCGCCGCGACGGCCGGTGCGTCCTGGCGGGCGAGGCCCAGCCGCAGTGCTCCGACGAGGTTGTCCTGCTCGGCCTTGATCCGCTGCCACGCCGCGTACGGGTCCGGGCCGAAGGGCGCGTCGTGCCGGGAGAGCCCGAAGTCCCGTGCCCAGGCGAGGAAACGGCCGGTGACCCGCTCGGCCTCCCCGGCCCGCTCACGCTGGACGGCACCGAACTCCCTTATGGTCTCCAGCATCCGGAAGCGGGTGCCGGTGCCGGTGTCGACCACCCGGAGCAGCGACTGGCCGACGAGGTCCTCCAGGACGTCCACGGCCTCCGGCACGTCGTCACCGAGCAGGTGTGCGGCCGCGTCCGCGGTGAACCCGCCGGGGAAGACGGACAGGGCGCGCAGCGCCGTCCGCCCCGCCGGTTCTAGGAGGTTCCAGCTCCAGTCGACGACGGCGTGCAGGGTGTGGTGCCGGCGGGGTGCGTCCCGGGCCCCGCCCCGGAGCAGCGCGAACCGGTCCTCCAGCCGCCGGTGCACGTCCGCGACCGACATGACCCGTACCCGCGCGGCCGCCAGCTCCACGGCGAGCGGCAGCCCGTCCAGACGGCGGCAGAGGTCGGCGACCTGGCCGGCGGGGAGCTCCGCGCCGGGACGCGCGGCGCGGGCCCGCTGCTCGAACAGCCGGACCGTTGTGGCCTGGTCGAGCTCGGGCAGCGGGTAGACCGATTCGGAGGACAGGCCGAGCGGCGCCCGGCTGGTGGCGAGGATCCGCAGGTCACGGCTGATGGCGACCAGCCCGCGGACGAGTTCGGCGGCCCCGTCGAGCACGTGCTCGCAGTTGTCGAGGACCAGCAGCGCCGGTCCGGGACCGAGGGCTCCGACGATGGCGGTCAGCACGTCGGGTGAGGAGCCGAAGCCGCCCGAGGACAGCCGACGGGCCTCGGCGCCGCCGACGGCGGAGGCGACCTCGCCCGCCACGTCCGCGTCGCCGGTGACACCGGCGAGGGCGACCAGGTGGACCGTGCGTTGCGCCGCGTCCCGGGCGACGGCGGCGGCGAGCCGGGTCTTGCCGAGACCACCGGGTCCCACGATCGTGGTGACGCGGGAGGTGTGCAGCAGTCGCGTGACGGCGGCGATGTCCCCCGCGCGGCCGAGCAGTTCGTTGGGCTCGTGCGGTACGCCCCGGCGCACCACCGGTGCGTCGCCGCGCAGCAGTTCCCGGTGCAGATCGCGCAGGGCCGGACCCGGATCCGTCCCCAGTTCTTCACGCAGGGCACGGCGGTAGCGGTCGTACGTGGCCAGTGCGGCGGACGCGCCGGTGGTGGCCGCCTGAGAGCGCACCAGCTCCAGCAGCAGCTCCTCGTCCCGCGGGAACTCCCGTACGAGCTCGGTCAGCAGCGCCACCGCCTCGGTCCGCCGACCGGTCCGCGCCAGGCACAGCGCCCGCGCCCGGAGCAGCGAACGGTACACCGGAAGCCGTGCGGCCCTGAGTTCGGAGAGCGGATCACCGAGTACGGCGCCACCGCCCACGACCGGGCCCGCGCCCGTGCCGGCCGGCGTACCCCACAGCCCGAGCCCCGCTTCGGCCGCGGCGAGGGCCCCCGCGTGGTCGGCGGCGCGCAGCCGCTCCGCACACGCGGCCGCGTGCCGCAAAGCGGCCGAGGCGTCGACCTGTTCCTCCCCGAGGGCGAGCCGGTACCCGTCGGCCGTACTGGCGATGACCGGGGGCCCGAGCCGCGTACGCGCCCGCGAGACGAGGACCTGTAGTGCCTTGACCGGATTCGCCGGCTGCTCGTCCGGCCACAGCCCGTCGATCAGCCGCCGGGTACTGCATCCGACGTGCAACTCCCCGGCGAGCAGGGCGAGCAGCCCCCGCAGCCGGGGCGCGGTGATCTCCTGGCCGCGGAAGGCCACCGTCGTCAGAGTGGTCAGCTCTATGGTCACCGCAGCAGCGTATGGGGGAACACCCAACGGCGCGGGTCCGGCCCCACGGTGCCGGGCGGTTCCCCTGGACCTCGCGGAACCGACCCAGGCCTGCCTGCCTGACGTCCCTGCCGTCCCGCAGGACCACCGTGACCCCGGAGCCCGCCGCGGCGAGCGCCGCAGCGGCCCCTTATGTGGGCCCGACAGGTCCCGAGCTGCCCTGCACGCCACGCTGTCCACCCGCACCACCCACGCCGTAGCCCAGCTGAAGGAGGTGCCGGACATCAAGCGATGAGCAGGCGGAGGCCGAGATCTGCCGCGTCGAGGTGAGCGAGGTCGCTGTTGCGTTCGTCCCACCGGCCGGAGCGGAGGTCGTCGCCGAGGCTGCGCACCGCCCGCTGCTCGGCCTCCGGCCCGACCCTCGTCCACACCGACATCGCACGGCGCACGTGATCCTCCAGATACGCCCCCGGTCGGCGCCAGTACGCCTCGAACAGGCCGTCGACGCAGTCCCACGGGATGGGCACCGGCTCGGCGCGGGCACCGATCGCATCGGCCATCCCGGCCAGCGAGGGGAAGCCGGCGAGGACGTCGGCGAACTCGGGCAGGTAGTCGCGTGTGAGCCAGAACCGGTCCTGCCATCCGGGCTCATCGGTGTCGAAGGTGAGCACCACCACGCGGCGGGCCACGCGTCGCATCTCGCGCAGCCCCGCTATCGGGTCCCCCCAATGGTGAACGGTGGAGACGGCCATCGCGACGTCGAAGGAGTGGTCCTCGAACGGCAGGCTCTCCGCGGCGGCGGCCACGCACGGCGCCGAGCCGGCAGGCCGCTGCCCCCGCATGACCGCCGACGGCTCCACCGCGGTCACGTCGCGATCCGCAGGCTCGTAGGAGCCGGTGCCGGCCCCGACGTTCAGCACCGTCTGCGCGTCGCCGAGCGCGTCCCAGATCTGCGCGGCGATCCGCGGGTCGGTACGCCGGGTCGCGGGGTACGCGCCGCCGATCGCGTCGTACAGCCGTGCACCGAGCATCTCCAGTTGCTCCTCCGGTGTCACCATCAGTCCCTTCGCCCGTGCCTCGAGTTCCCTGTCGATGGCCGCCACCATGGCGTCCGCGCGATCGCGCCGCTCCAGCAGCAGACCGCGCAGCCGGCGCAGGTGCGCGACCGCGTCGGTGGACGAGTCGCCGACCAGTTCCGCAACCTCGCTCAGACCGAAGCCCAGCCGCCGGTAGGCCAGCACCTCCCGCAGCCGCTCCACGTCGCCCGCCGAGTACGCCCGGTACCCGGCCGGGGTCCGCGCCGACGGACGCACGAGCCCGATCCCGTCATAGTGATGCAGTGTGCGGACGCTCACGTCGGCCAGCTCGGCCACGCGTCCCACGGTCCAGTGATCTTCCACGGCGTCGACTATGCAGCCTGACGTCACGTGAGGGTCAAGGCCCGTTCTCAGGGCAGCAGGAGCCCAAGCGAAGGAGCAGGAAAGGCGCCTTCGACGAGTTCGGCCCGCTCGATACCCCTTACGCGGCGCCTTCGACGGCCCAGGCACGGAACAGCGTGAGCGCCTCGGTCAGGTTGCTGGGCCCACACGCGATATGGAACGTCTCCTCCGACGTCCAGGCCATCACCCAGTCGTGCTCACCACGGGTGACCTGCCGCCGGGGATACTCCCGGTCCGCCAACTCCGTCTCGAGCACGGGACCGGAGAACCCGGTGAACATTTCTGCATGCGAATCGTGCGGATCCGGGATGGAACCGTCGGATCCGTTTGCCGTGCGTCATGATCGACAAGGTTTCCCGACGAAAGAGGTCGATGCCCGTGCATCCCGCTCGCCGTACCGTGCTGGCCGCCCTGGGGGCCGGGGCCGGGACCGGGGCCGGCGCCGTGCTGACCGTAGCCGCCCCCGCCTCCTCGGCTGGACCCGCTGCGCCGGCTGGGGTCACCCAGGCCCTCGCCGAGCTTGAGCGTGAACACGGCGCGCGGCTCGGCGTGTACGCCCTCGACACGGGCACCGGACGGGCCGTCACTCACCGGGCGGACGAACTCTTCCCCATGTGTTCGCTGTTCAAGACCCTTGTCGCGGCGGCGGTCCTGCGCGATCTCGATCACGACGGCTCGGTCCTCGCCCGCCGCATCCACTACACCCAGGCGGACATCGTCCGGTCCGGCTATTCCGAGTGGACCAAGCGGCCGGAGAACCTCGCGAACGGTCTGACGATCGGCGAGCTGTGCCGGGTGGGCATCACCTAAAGCGACAACACCGCGGCCAACCTGCTGCTGCGCGAACTCGGCGGCCCGTCCGCCGCCACCCGCTTCGCCCGCTCCCTCGGCGACGGGGTGACGCGTCTGGACCGGTGGGAGCCCGAGCTGAACAGCGCCGAACCGGACCGGGTCACCGACACCACCACCCCGCGGGCCATCGCGCGCACGTACGCCCGGCTGGCCTTGGGAAACGCGCTCGACCGCCCGGACCGCCATCTGCTCACCGAATGGCTGTGCGCGAACACGACGAGCAGTAAGCGTTTCCGGGAGGGCCTGCCCGGCGAGTGGCAGCTCGGCGACAAGACCGGCGGTGGTTTCCACGGCACGAACGACGACGTCGGCATCGCGTGGCGTCCGCACGGGGCGCCGCTGGTCCTGGCGGTTCTGACGACCAAGCCCGCGAGGGACGCAGACGCGGACGACGCGCTGGTGGCCCGGACGGCCAGGGTACTGGCCGAGGCCTTCGGCGGTCCGGGCGGTGAGGTGAGCCGGTAACGGTCGTGGAACGGCCACCGCCCCTACAGCAGAACCCCGTTGCCCGTGGTCAATCCCCGTGAGAGCATCAGGCTTTCGAGAATTCCACCAGGATCCACGAATTACAGGTACCGGTTGATGTGCACGAAAGAGCTGACAGAAGCCTCCGTCGAGGATGCGGGCAACATCTTGGTTGCGCCTTCGACGTTGCAGGACAATGACTTGATCAGGGACTTCTTCGGGACCATCATCACGCCAGAGGAGCTTGCTGCCGGCTCGCCCGACCTCGGCCAGAAGACCGTCTACCTGAGTGGCGATGTCACGGAGATCAGCGGCCGCCAACTGCAGGCAGCCGCCCGGGTATTCGTGATCCAGGAGCTGTCACAGGGCTACGACGAGGACATCGACAATCCTTCTTGGACCGTCATCGACGCCGGCCGAGTTCCCATCCGCGTACACGGCGTCGGCGTGTATTACCGCCGGTTTTTCGGACTCGGCGCCGATCACTTCGGACGGATCCGTGCGGAGCACGCCTTCCAGTCCCTGACGGAGTCGACCAAGCCTGGGACAGCCCACCGCAGCGGAATCTACCTGACGCCCGTCACACGAGACGGTGACGAACTGCATTTCCGCCTGCTCCGGTGCTCCACGAATCTCTCAGGGCCGACCGAGGGCTTTCGCGCGACTGACACGCGCATCGTCGAGGCTCTGAATCACGAGGCCGCCAGCGTTTTCAGGAACCACACGCCGCTCAACCACGTCCTCGCCCAGATCTACCACAACACCCCTGCCACTACCGAGCGCAAGCAGTCCAAGGCCAAGATCTCGTCCCATGCCGACAAGACCAAGGACATGCCCGTCAATGGCATCATGGCCTTCTGCACCTTCTATGATCAGCTCGACAAGCTGCAGCCCCTGGCCGAAGACACCTTCGACTATGGGGTGAAGGGCGCCAGCGCGCTGACCAAGCTCCACTTCCGCCTCAAGGAGCCGACCGAAGAACGCGACGGGTCCACGCTCCCCGCGCAGTTCACCCTGACGCTCTATCCCGGCTCCGTTTTCTTCATGCCGCTGTCCACCAACCGCCTGTACACGCACGAAATCCGCCCCTCGACGTTGGACGCCGAGCTGCTCCCCACCCGCCTGGGATACGTGGTGCGCTGTTCCAGCGCCGAAGCCGTTCACAAGAACGGCAGCACGTTCCTGAAGATGGCCGGTGATCTGGTGAAGCTGGGGCCACCCACGCCCGCCGGCATGGACGAGCTGCGCAGGCTGTACGCCGAGGAGAACAGGACTTCGTCCTTCATCGATTACGGCGACGATTTTCTCTTCAGTATGAACACGGGAGACTACGATGCCCCCCGAGTCTAGGATCTCGGATGAGATCATCTCGTGCACTTTGCCGACCGAGGAGAATCTCTTCGCGGAGCTGTCCCTGTCGGCTCGTTGGGAAGACGTAGGAAAAGGCCGACGCGGCGCCACCCTCACCAGGATCGACGAGGCCGGTCGTGTGCCCCTCGTGCGGACCACCACTCGATACGGCACCCCGACGCAGCGATTCCGCGCAGTGCATGAACGGCTGGCGCAACAGGTTCAAGAACGTGCGGCGCTTCCGGTCGGCTTCAACAACGCCCTCATCGAGAACTACACGAACGCGTACAAAAAGATGGGCAGCCATTCCGACCAGGCCCTCGACCTGGCCGACGAATCGTTTATAGCGGTCTTCTCCTGCTACCGGCACCCCGAAGCGAGCCCATCGAGGAAGCTGGTCTTCGAATCAAAGGCGACAGGTGGCGAGAACGTCGAGATCGCCCTCACCCACAACAGCGTCGTCGCGTTTTCTGTCGATACGAACCGGCGACTCAAGCATAAAATCGTATGGGATGGCCCCGTCCAAGCGTCGGATAACCAATGGCTGGGTGTGACCTTTCGAACGTCAAAGACCCTCATTCGTTTTAGCGACGGACAGGCATACCTCCCGCAGGGCGTGCGCCTGACGTTGGCCGACGAGGAAGAGAGCAGCGAATTTTACAAACTGCGACGCCGTGAGAACAACGAGACGGACTTCATCTACCCCCCGCTGGCGTACACCATCAGTGAGAGCGACCTGACGCCGCCCAAACACCCTTGACGAGATGAAGGCCACGCCGGCGTCGTCGGTGTCGCCGAAGTCGAGGGCGTAGACGCAGTAGCCCTGGGCCTTCAACTCGGTGGACGTCCCGGCCCAGTTGCTGTAGCGGTTCTCGTAGGTCCCGTGGACCAGGACGACCGGACGCGGGTGGGCGGCGCTGGGACGGCAGTCCCAGACGTTGGCGCCCGGCGGGTCGATGTCGAGGCGGAGGATGGAATAACCCATGGCGGAAAGGAAATTGTCCTGCGCCGGGCCGGTCTCCGCTGCCGCGGACGTGGAGGTGGCCAAGACCGTCGCCGCGGCGGCGGCACAGACGGCGGTGACGTATCTGGGTATGTGCAAGACGGCTCCTGAGCAGTCCGGAACTCGGACAACGCTCGATATTTCCCATGAGTGCCGACCGAGGAGGGAACCCCGGGGTGGCCTCCCCCCGACGTCCCCACCGGCACGGGATCGAGTCGGCGCCGGCCCGCTTGCGCGGCCGGAACTCCGGCCGCGCCGGGCGCCCTTCGTGCCGCAACGGGACTACCTCGGGCTGATCGTCACCTCGTAAGTGGCCCCGGCTCCGCCGTGGGTGCTCACGGTGACGGTCTGACCGTGGCCCTCCCAACTGGCCTTGCCGCCTCGGACGTCGACGCGGTAGCCGTTCGGATACGTGTCCTGCGGCACGGTGATCTGGGTGGGTCCCTCGGCGTTGTCGCGGGTGCGGAAGGTGAGCGCGTAGCTGCGTGTGGCGGGGTCGCACGCGAACCTGAGCGGGTCGCCCGCGACGGCCCGCGCGTACGGCTGGACGAGCAGCCGGGCGTTGGGCTTCGCGGCGCCCGTCTGGTCGAGGAAGCAGTAGCCGCCGCCCCGGCACCACTGCCACCACGTCCAGCCACTGGAGAAGCGGTCCAGGGAGGCCGTGATGTCCGTGACGAACTGGCTCGCGTGCGGAACGTAGGGGTTGCCGCCCCACTCCCCGACGATCACCGGCATGCGGTTACGGGCCGGGTAGTCGCTGATCGCGGCCTCGTAGGCGGGGATGAAGGTGCCGTTCGGGTCGTAGTCGGCGCCGGTTTCCATCGCGGTCTCGTAGAAGTGCGGCGCGTAGCCGGCGTGCGGGTCGTCGATGCGGCCCATCCGGGTCGGGACGCCGAGACCGACGATCACGGTCGGTTCGACGAACACCCACGACTTGCGGTCGACCAGGCGGATCGCCCGGGCGAGGCGGTTCCACAGTTCGGTGAGCTCGGTGGCCTCGAAGCGGCCCGCCGCGGCGGGGAGGTCTTCGCCTTCCAGGAACTTCGCGAACGGCTCGTTCATCAGGTCGTAGCCGAGCAGCGCCGGGTGCCTGCCCAGGGCGGAGGCGACCGTCATCCACATGCGGGCGTGCGCGGCGCGGAGATCGGCGTCCTTGTACAGGTGGTCGAAGGCGGCCTGTACGGACGGCTCGAAGTACTCGGAGAACCAGTCGTCGGGTATCGGCGAGAACGGCAACCCCTCGTCGCGGGTGGCCCAGTCGGGAACGCCGCGGGAGCCGAAGTGGGGGCCGTACACGTCCTGGTGGGCGTCGAGGATGACCTTGACGTGGTAGCGGTCGGCCCAGTCGAGGATGCGACGCATCTTGGTGAGGTAGCCGCGGTCGTAGTGCCCGGGGGTGGGTTCGAGGTCGTCCCAGAAGAACGCGAGGCGCGCGAGGTTGAAGCCCCGGGCAGCCATGTCCTTGAGGTCGCCCTCGTGGATGTCGGCGAACGCGTCGGCGCCCCGGCCGCTCTTGTCGGCGAGGTTGAAGCCGCGCCACTGGAGCGCGCGGCCTTGGCCGTCGGCGATGAAGGTACGGTCACCGACCGTGACACGGTCGGGGGCGCGGTCGGGGTCGGCCTGGGCCTGCGCGGGGAGGACGCCGAGCAGGAGGGCCGCCACGGCGAGGGCGACGGGGGCGACGCGGGAGGTCCGGCGCATGCAGGAGAACCTTTCGAGGCTGGCTTCTCGGGCGGCGTGCTACTGGCCGGTCGGATGTTACTGGCGAGTGACTCAAGTTCCCATAACTTGACGGGAGTTGTTGATCCATCGGCCTGCTGGCGGCTGGCTCACGCTTGGCCCGCCGGTGTGTGGCCTCTGGACGTAGCCTTCGGCCGGTACGGGCAGCGCATCGATACAGGCCGCCGAACAGGCGTTGACCAGCAAGGGCAGGACGTCGGCCCCCGACGTACAGAGCGAGATCCAGACCTGGCGGAGGTCCCGACCCTGAATGCGCCGGTCGCAGTGAACTCCTCAAGGCTCTTCATCGCGCCGATCTCAGGCGGGATACGCACCAGCTTCACCGAGGTGAGTTCGCCGATGGTCGGCGGGAGCGTGATGACCTCGCGCCGCTGTTCCGCGGTGAGCTCCACCCTCATCCGATCGAAGCGGGCATCACCCCCGATCTTCACCTGACGGAAGAGGACGCGACTGCCGACCTCCGCCCGGTCGAACGAGACGTCACCGGAGATCTCGGCCCCGTCGAACACGACGTCACCGTCGATCTCCACCAGGTCGAAACACACTCCGCCCCCGAACACCGCCTCTTCGAAACGGGCCTGCCCGATCCGCGGCTTACGCGTGGAGGGGTCCGTGAGCGCGGCGAGCAAGGCGCTCACCAGCTCTTCGGTGAAGTGGGTGCCACGGTGATCGACATCGGCGCCGGGACGCAGGCCTGCGAGGTAGGCGAGGCGTTCGGCGTCGGGCAGGTGAGCCAGGCATGCGGTGTGGTGCTCGACCTGGCGGCCGCGACACTCGGCGCCGCCTGGTAGGGAGCCATCGCAATGCGGCCATGACGGTAAGTCCGGTGCGGGCCGGTACGGGGCGGCGGTCATGTGCATGGGACGTGGAATGTCCAGCAGCCGGTTGCAACGGGCCGCCGGCGCGCCGGGCCCTGCGCACGCCGTCGCCGATCGTCCGCCGCGCAGGAGGCGTTGGTCCGGGCGCGGCCGCGTCCCGCACAGCCTCCCGCACCAGCGTCCGCAGACGAGGGCTTCGTCCAGGAACCGTCGCAGGTCCCTACGGGAGCGGGCGGCTGCACCGCTGCCCGGTCAGGGGGAGCGCCTGGGATACGGTCGGCTCCCGGGGCGAAACGCCGGGAGAGCAGCACCATCAGTCCTGCTGATGGGCAGTGAAGCAGACCGCGTTGGACGTGATCGTGGACGGGCCTTCAGGATGGCCGCATGACCGTTTCCTCTGCCGTCGCCTCCTTCGCCGTCGTGGCAGGCATGCTGACCATCATGCCGGGACTGGACACCGCTCTGGTGCTACGCTCCGCCATCACTCTGGGCAGGTGCCGAGCCTTCGCGACGGCGCTGGGGATCCTCTGCGGCGTGCTCGTCTGGGGCGTGGCCGCTGCGGTCGGTGCCTCGGCGGTGCTCACGACACCCCATCTGCTGTACGACGCCCTGCGCGTTGCCGGTGCCGGGTACCTGGCGTGGTGGGGGATCGGTATGCTCCGCCGGACGCTCAAGGAGCGCGGCCAGCCGGTGTCGGGGGATGCGGCGGGCGGAGCGGGAGCCAGGACCGCGGAGGCGACCTGGGCACGGTCCTGGGCGCGCGGGTTGGGCACCAGCCTGCTGAACCCGAAGAACGGTGTCTTCTACATGGCGATGCTGCCCCAGTTCATCCCCAGCGGCACCCCGCATCTGCAGATGGGCGTCGTCCTGGCGGCCGTACATGATCTTGAGGGGTTGGTTTGGTTCAGCGCGCTGATATTCGGCACCCAGCTCGTCCGCCGGTGGCTGAACCGCAGCTCGGTGCAGCGGGTCATCGACGCGATCACCGGCACGGTACTCGTCGGCTTCGGCGTCAAGTTGGCACTCGGGGACGGCTGACCATTGACGGCCGGACACCACCTCGGTTGTTTCCGGCTTGGCACAACAGCCGTTCAGCGGGCCGGGGCCGGGCAGCCTCTGCCACGGGCGGGGTTTGGGTGCGGCGATCGGGGACACACGCGGTGGTGACGGTGGTACGTCTCGCCAGGTCGGCGATCATCGCCTCCGGCGACCGTAGGCGGGTACCCCCAGGGTTCCGTCTGCGGGCCACCGACACGGCACCGCTCCGTCGTCCCGCCGCAGGCACTGCCCGCAGCCGCGTCCACGCCTCCCCGCAGACCCGGCCCGGCCAAGCCCCCGGCGGCCACTGACCACACAGCGGCCCCCGGGCCCGTCGGCGGGACGACGACCGCCGCGACTCGGTGCAC
Source organism: Streptomyces sp. NPDC029216 (assembly GCF_040648015.1). NCBI lineage: Bacteria > Bacillati > Actinomycetota > Actinomycetes > Kitasatosporales > Streptomycetaceae > Streptomyces > Streptomyces sp. NPDC029216. The sequence continues at coordinate 95,603 of NZ_JBEZWL010000013.1, forward strand.
GGTGTGGATGTGGCGGTGAAGCAGGTCACCTCGCCGAAGCCGCCGGCCCCCAGCAGACGGGCCGAGCGGCACCCGCCCGCCACCCGGTGCGAACCGCACGAGGCGCGCTCGGCAGACCGGCTCACCCATCAGAGCTGTCACGGCGGGGCGGAGCGGCGGGGGTGAGGATCGCGTGGCGGGTGTGGAGCGCGGCGGACAGGAGGCGTTCGTCCAGTTCCATCTCGGCGTCGGGTGTGGAGTCGTTGACGGGGATGCGGGTGCGTCGGTCGATGAGCGCCGTCACGGCGGGCAGTGCGGGGAGCGCGGCTCGTCCCATGCGGGCGAGACCCTCCAGGTAGAACTCGCCGACCGCGTAGTCCGCCAGGTGGGGTGTCATCAGGTCGAGCAGCCGGGGGAGCGCGGAGGGTCCGGCGTGGCGCAGCCACAGCGGGGCGCATCGCGCCTGTGCCCGGCCGGGCCGGCTGAAGGTGAGGTTGTAGAGCTGGGCCGCCTGCCGGAAGGTCAGGGGCCCAGCGTCCAGCAGGGCGCTGAAGATCGCGGTGGCGTGCCCGAGGCGGGCGACGCCCACGGGCTTGGCGGCGAGGAGGGCGGCGGCGGACGCGCTGTCGTACGCCGGCGGATCTCCGAACGGGTGCCGGCGGGTTTTCGGGGGAGGCGTGAACGGCAGCCCGGCGATGAGGGCCCCGTGCGCCTGCCGTGCCGTCCGGGAGATCAGGGCCGTTCCGAGGGCGTCCGCGAGCCCCGGGGTCGCTTGCCGGCTGTGGCACCGGATGAGCAGCGGCAGCAGTGTGACCGGGGCCGCCCGCAGTTGTGGCACGCCTCGCGGGCGAGCCCGGCGCCGATGTCCCGGGTGGCCGGGTCACCGAGGAGCCGGGCCACGAGGGCAGCGCAGTGCCGCTCGCGCCCCAGCCCGTACAGCACCCGGCCCCAGAGGGGCCCGACGTCCGCCAGGTGCAGTGCGGCCTCGCGGGCATCGGTGAGGAGCGCCCTGTCCAGGGCGGGCCACCGCACCGGCGGGGCTGCCCGCAGGGTCTCCAGGTGGGCGAGGAAGCGGACCGCTGCGAGGCGGTCGGTCCTCAGCCGGGCGACGGCGGGGCCGAGCGCCCTGGCCAGGACGGTACGCACCACGGGGTCGGTGAGTTCGCCGAGGGCGGCGAGGACAAGGCCGGGTTCCCCGCGATGCCCGACGAGGTAGGCGGCCCTGCGCCGTACCTCCTCGTCGGGGTCGTCGAGCCGGGTCGGCGCGGCGTCGACGGCCTCGGGCCAGGGCTGTTCACAGGCGAGGCTGCAGAGGAGGTCCATGGCCCCGCGCCGTACGAACGGCTCTCCGCTGCGGGCGAGCCGAAGAAGCCGGATGGCGGCGGGGCCGGTGCGGTCGGCGCGTACCGCGTCGAAGAGCGCGATGCGGGAAGGGTGGGCGGGCATCGTGGCGGTCCCGTCGGCCACGGCCGCGCCCAGCCACTTCACGGGCTGGGGCGGAAGTCGCCCTTCCGTGCAGAAGATTCGATCACGCTGTCGATCCTGTCACACGGGCACCAGCTCGGCCAAGGCTCACCGGACGGCGGCGGCGTCCTCATCGCCGGGCAGGCACGGGTGGTCGGCCGGCATCTCACGGGCTCGTGGCCGCCCACCCCTCCAGCCAGGCGGTGACGTCACGCCGGAACTCGGGGTCCTTGTAGACGTCCTCCTCGGCGAGCCATGCCAAACCGCGCAGGACCCCCGGGGAACGGGCGGGCTCGCGCACCGCGTACACGCCCACACCCGATTCGTACGTGTCGGCCAGGAGCCAGACGCTGCTGTCCAGGGCCAGCATGGCGAAGCCGGGGTGCCCGGCGCGGATGCCGAGGAACGAGGCCGCGCCGGCACCCATGACGTCCCACCGGTCCAGCAGCCGGACCCGGTGCCAGACGTGGACCTTGTGGCGCTGCCGGCGGTCCACCGCGGCCGTCCAGGTGCCCCTGGGCAGCATCAGGAGGAACTCGCGGTTCTCATCGATGAGGCCGGAGGCCGTGGCCAGGCCGTACCAGCCCTCGTTGAGCCGCTCCACGAGTCGCGGATCGTCGTAGTCGACGAAGAAGCCACCGAAGATCCGCTCGCGCTCGTACCCGAGGACGTGCGGAACCGCCGAAGCGGGAACTCCGTCGGGCAGCACCTCGATCCCGGCTCCCAGCAGCGGCCGGAGTACCTTCCGGTACCTCTCCTGCCGACCCAACCTTCCCTCCCCACACCCGAGTGCCCGTTCGCAGGGATCGTACCGAGGCGGACCAGGACGTCCCGGACCGCGTCGTCGGGTGGCCACCCACCTGCACGGCAGGTTGCGTCTGTGTCAGATCCGACGGACGGGGCAGCCGCGGGAGTAGGCAGGGCTGCAACACCCCATCCACCGGAAAGGACCATCCTTCATGACCGAGAACGTCTGGCAGTACGGCGAGACCAACAGCCGGTCGCAGGGCATCGACCTCAGCGGGTTCAAGGTCGAGGCGGTCGACGGGAACATCGGCAAGGTCGACAAGCACTCGGACGAGGCCGGTTCGGCCTGGATCGTGGTCGACACCGGGGTGTGGATCTTCGGCAAGGAGGTCCTCCTGCCGGCCGGCACCGTCTCGCGCATCGACGTGGACGAGGAGAAGATCTACGTGGATCGCACCAAGGAGCAGATCAAGAACGCTCCGGAGTTCCACCGCGAGAAGCACCTCGGCAACGTCGACTACCACGACGAACTGGCCGCCTATTACCTGCACGGCGCCCCGTTCGGCGGGCGACCCTTCTGAACCGGTACAAGGAGCACGAGGGTGAACCGGCGCCCAGCGCCGCACGGCCGAGCGCGAGCCCCGGCACTGAGGGCTGCACGGCTGCACGGCTGCGGCTCCCCGGCGCCTGCACGGCGCCGGG